>JAGRNM010000062.1 GCA_020440745.1 Deltaproteobacteria bacterium | reverse complement strand
CCCGATAAGCGCTGAAAGCATATAAGCGCGAAACGGACCTCAAGATAAGTTCTCCCTTAAGACCACTTGAAGACTACAAGTTTGATAGGTGGGGTGTGTAAGTACAGTAATGTATTTAGCTGACCCATACTAATCGGTCGATCGGCTTGATTTTTTTCTACCTTCAAGTCTGATTTTTCTTTAACTGGTTAGAATATCGCGAGGAGTATGCAATTTTCAAACTGCTTCTTAAAGGACAAGAGATAAGTTGTCCTGATAAGACCGTAAGGAGCAGAAAGCTTTTCGGTGACCATAGCGAGCAGGTCCCACCCGATCCCATTCCGAACTCGGAAGTTAAGCTGCTCAGCGCCGATGGTACTGCCAGGGTGACTTGGTGGGAGAGTAGGACGTTGCCGATTTTTTTAAAAAAGCCTCATTGTTTAAAAAATCTTTTAAACGATGAGGCTTTTTTTATTAATTTTACTCTAAATTTTATTAAAACCCCCCCGGCAAGAATCGAACTTGCGCACACGGATTAGGAATCCGACGCTCTATCCACTGAGCTACGGGGGGTAATCCTTGCTATCTGTATTTTTAAGCTCTTTCAATCATTTCCTTTTTTGACCTTGATAAAAAACTTGCGCCTTGGGGAAAAGCGCTGTTACCCTTATTATAGGGTAATATTAAAAAGGGGTTAGAGAGGAATATTAATCCACAAATAGTGGAGGAGGTGGGTGCATGAATAAATCCGATATCATAGAAGAAATTGCTGAAAAATCAGGAGTTTCTAAAAGGCAAGCCGAAGATGCGGTTAACCTTATGTTTGACTCTATGTTTGATTCTTTGGTTCAGGGCAAAAGGATCGAATTAAGAGGATTTGGAAGCTTTATGATTCGTGAGTATGGTTCTTATACAGGGCGTAATCCCAGAACAGGTGAGTCGATTAAAGTTCATGAAAAACGCTTACCTTTTTTTAAGGTAGGAAAAGAGCTTAAAGAAAAAGTCGACCATGGACGTTCAAAGACTAGCACTCCTGAGTCTAGCTCAAGTTCTGGTATGTCAAATTCAACTACTAGCTCTTCCTCTCAACCTAGGGTGTTCTAGTTTTTTGGCATTAAACTTGCTTTAGTCCTATTTCATGAAGTCCAATTCTGTGCCTTTTTTGCCTTTAGAGCTGCTTTGGCGTTGCTCTGGGTTGAGTCGGCGAAAACTCAGACGTCTCTTAGAAGAGTTAGGTTTTTCAACGAAAGTAGGGCCCAAGGATGCAAAAAGCAAACGCTTTTGGTCTGAGCTCTTTTACTCTAGTTCTCAGCCCCAATTAGCTAAGCTTTTTTTAGAAAAACCAAGTGAAGCTCCTTTTCCCTATTTTAGTGCTTGGGATTTGGATTTTCCTTCAGCTTTGCATCAATTATATGACGCCCCTTTAGTGCTTTATTACCAAGGACGGCTTAGTATTTTAAAACACCCAGGCGTTTTCTTAGGTGTGGTTGGAACTAGGCGGGCCAGCGCCTATGCTCGTGAAGTCACACTTCGTTTAGTAAAAGAAGCTAAGGCCTTTGATCCTGTTATCGTTAGTGGGATGGCAGCTGGCTTGGATAGTATAGCCCATGAGGCGGCCTTGGCTGAGGATTTAAACAGTATTGGTATCTTGGGGATGCCTCTTGATCGTTCTTATGGTGGGAGTCGGTCTTTATTTAAGTCAATGAGGGAAGAAGGCTTACTATTGAGCGAGCTCTACCCAGGCGCTGCTTTAGGCCCTTGGCGTTTTCCTGAGCGTAATCGTCTTATTGCGGCCTTAAGTGATGTTTTGATCGTAGTGGAGGCACCAGAAAAAAGTGGTGCTTTAATTACGGCTAAGGAAGCCTTAGAATTAGGTAAAGAGATTTATGTGGTCCCTGGTCCCTATTATCCTCGCCGTAATCAGGGCGGACATCGTCTGATTCAGGAAGGAGCTCATTTGTTAACTTCTGTGGAGGAAATTTTTGAGAATTTGGGCTTTATCAAAAGATCTTCTCTTCTAGTTTCGGCACAAAATTCTCCCTTAAAGTTTAAAAATTTTGATCAAGAAGAGCAAAAAATCTTACATATATTAAGTCGCGAGAGAGCTTCCATTGACAAAATGGTCGAGCTCAGCCAATTAGCCGCCTCCCAGGTTTCGGCGATTATCATGAGTCTAAACTTAAAAGGAGTTGTACAAGAATTACCAGGAGGCCTGTATGGGCTTTGTCCCCAGTGGGTCATTGCTGCTTAAAAATTTTTTACTAGAGCTTCTGCGCTTCCTAATGTTTTAATTTTATTAGTTTAAATAAAATTTAGGTTTTTTAATTTATGATGAGTCAATCTTTAGTCATTGTGGAGTCACCCACTAAAGCCCGTACGATCAAAAAATTTCTTCCATCGGGCTTTCAAGTAAAAGCCTCGATGGGGCATGTCCGGGATTTACCCCAGTCTGCTAGTGACATTCCTAAGGCCTACAAATCAGAGCCCTGGAGTCGTCTGGGAGTTAACGTGGAAAAAGAATTTGAACCTCTTTATTTGGTGCCTAAAGATAAAAAAAAGGTCATCAAAGAGCTTAAAGAGGCCCTCAAGGGTGCGGATGCCCTTTATTTAGCGACAGACGAAGACCGTGAGGGAGAAAGTATTTCTTGGCACTTAATGGAGGTGCTTAAGCCTAAGGTGCCTGTCTATCGTATGGTTTTTCATGAAATTACTAAATCAGCTATTCAAAAAGCTCTAAAAGACTGTCGCCAGGTAGATGCTAATTTAGTTCATGCTCAGGAAACTCGTCGTATTTTAGACCGTCTTGTGGGTTTTAGTTTAAGCCCCTTGCTTTGGAAAAAAATTGCCTATGGCTTAAGTGCTGGTCGGGTACAATCCGCTGGGCTCCGTCTCATTGTAGAGCGTGAGCGAGAACGCATTGCTTTTCGACAAGCCCAATACTGGGATCTTTTGGCCACACTTGGCAAAGGTCAAAGTTCCTTTGATGCCAAACTCATTGAGTATCAAGGTAAAAGGATAGCCCAGGGTAAGGATTTTGATTCCTCCACAGGAGCTTTAGTTTCGGGTAAGGACTTGATTCATTTAAAAGAAGACCAAGCTCAGAAGCTTCAAAAGGAACTCAGCCTGGCCTCTTGGAAAGTAAAATCCTTAGAAGAAAAAGAAAGCTCCTCTCATCCTGCGCCTCCTTTTATTACCTCCACCTTACAGCAGGAAGCCAATCGTAAGCTGAGACTTTCCGCTCGTGAAGCAATGAGGACAGCTCAAAGGCTTTATGAACAAGGCTTTATTACTTATATGAGGACAGACTCGGTTCAGCTTTCTCAAGAAGGTTTAGCTGCTGCTCGGCAAAATGTAGAAAGTCTCTACGGAAAAGAATATCTTTCTCCCGAGCCTCGTCAATATAAGAGCTCTTCCAAATCTGCCCAAGAGGCTCATGAGGCTATTAGGCCTGCTGGTAATCAATTTGTCCATCCTCAAGAAAGCGGTCTCAGTGGAGTAGAACTTAAACTTTATGAATTAATTTGGAAACGCACCTTAGCCTGTCAAATGGCTAGTGCTAAAAAACTTTCCCTACAAGTTAAAGTCGAGGCTAAGGAGGCTCTATTCACTGCCAGTGGTACTCGTATTCTTTTTCCTGGTTTTTTGAGAGCGTATGTAGAGGGCAGCGACGATCCTGAGGCAGCTTTAGAGAGTCAAGAAGTCCTCTTGCCCGATCTAAAAAAGGAAGATTTATTAGACTTAAAAAAATTAGAAGTTTTAAGTCACGAAACCAAACCTCCTGCCCGTTACACCGAGGCGTCCTTAGTGCAAACTTTAGAAAAAGAAGGCATTGGTCGTCCTTCCACTTATGCTAGTATTATTAGCACTATCTTAGAAAGAGGCTATGTCAATAAAGTAGCAAACGCCTTAGTGCCAACCTTTACAGGAATGGCTGTTGTCCAGCTTTTAGAGCGTCATTTCGGGGACTTGGTAGACTATAGCTTTACTTCTCAAATGGAAGGTTCTTTAGATGAAATTGCTGAGGGGAAGAGGCCTTATCTACCTTACTTAAAAGATTTTTACTTAGGAGGAAAAGGGCTAAAAGTTCAGGTAGAATCTAAAGAAGACATGATCGACCCTGAGGAATCCAGAAGCATTAAGCTTCCTAAATTAGGTAGTCTTCAAGTCAAAGTAGGTCGTTATGGTCCTTATGTGATTCGTCCTGGCAGTGACAGCAAAAAAGACGAATCTCGTGCTAGTCTTCCTCAAGATTTGGCCCCGGCGGACTTAGATGCGCCAGCTTTAGAAGAAATACTTAAGGCTCAAAAAGACGGGCCTAAACCCATTGGCGTTGATCCTAAAAGTGGACAAGAGGTCTATTGTCTTTTGGGTCGTTACGGAGCCTACTTACAACTAGGTAAGACCCCTGAAGATAAAAAGATAAAACCCAGACGAGCTAGTTTACCTAAGGGGATGGATCCTAGGGAGGTAGATTTATCCTTTGCTTTAAAACTCTTAAGCTTACCTAGAGACTTAGGTCTTCATCCTGAGACAGGAAAAATGATTTCTGCCAATAATGGTCGTTTTGGGCCTTATGTGGTTCATGAAGGTGATTTTCGTTCTCTTAAAAAAGAAGATGATGTTTATACTATTAGTCTAGAGAGAGCCCTTGAGTTATTAGCCGAACCTAAAGGAGGGCGGCGGTCTTCTAAGCTTTTAAAAGAGCTAGGAGAACATCCAAAAAATAAAAAGCCGGTGCAGATCTTAAGCGGTCGTTATGGTCCTTATGTTAAGAGTGGTCGTACTAATGCTTCTTTACCTAAAGAAATGGACCCTGAAAAGATTAGCCTAGAAGAAGCCCTTAAGTTATTAGAAGAAAAAAGTAAGAAGTAGAACTTGCTAAAAGTCTAATAATACTTGTTAGATTTTTAAAAGCTTTTTAAAAGACAAATAGGCTTTTAATTTTTTCTTTTGCCAGGGATTAAGTTGCGTACTCTAAAATCAAAACTAGCCCTTTTATTAGTTACTTCTGCCTTATTGCCATTAGTATTGTTTGGAAGTGTTTCTCTTTATAACTTTCAAAAATCTCTTCGTGGCTCCATTGAAGAAAGCTACGGGGAGATTACTTATCGTATGGCAGAGCAAATAGCTCTTTATTTAAACCATGCCAGGAGCTTACTTGAAACCCTTTCCCAAGATTTAAGAGACACAGGTCTTAGTTTAGAACAATCAAAAAGAATCGTCGAAAATTATGTGATTCGTTTTCCAGAATTTTTGAAAATACTTTATTACGATCAAAACCTAAAGCCCATATTTACCACTAACATAAGACAAGACGATACAGAAAGCCCCTCTCCAGAACTTTTAGAAGAGTTAAAAGAAAACCAAAAATTCATTTTTTCTAAACCTTACCTTTCCGATGAATTAACTCCTGCAGCTTGGTTTCTATTGCCTTTGGGTACGGGGGAAAATTTTTCTGGAGTTTTAGTAGCTAAAATTGACCTTATGCAAATGTGGCAATGGATTAGTGGAACCCATTTGGGTCAACAAGGTCATATAAGCGTTATTAATGAAGAGGGTAATATCATTGCCTCTGGAGATCCTGAATATAAAAAATTACTTTTAAGTCAGGATAATCCGGTTCCCCATCCAGCGGGTCAATTGACAGGTTTGGATAAAAAACCTCAGGTGGTTAAAATTGACAACCAGGATTATTTAATCAGTGTTCAAAAAATTTTGGATCTTCCTTTATGGTATCTAGTGCTCTCCCAACCTACTTCAGAGGCCTTTGCTAAAGTTTACGCCACCCGTTATGCTTTAATTTTGTTAGTGGTTTTAATGCTTGTTTTGATGCTGACTGTTGCGGGAGTAGGAGCTAGGCGGATGCTTCTGGCTCCCATGTCTAAACTAATTCAAGCGATTCAAGCTTTAGGGAAGGGCGACTTAGCTTATCGTATTAAGGGTTTAGGCAAAGATGAGTTTGGGCAGTTAGGGCATAGCTTTAACCAAATGGCCCAAGAAGTTTCCGATCTTCAGGAAACGACCCGTCGCCAAGAAAGGATGGCCATGTTTGGGCGCATGGCCTCTGGTTTGGCCCATGACTTAAAACACCCCGTCAAAAATATAGAAAGCGCAGCCCAGCTCATGGAGTCCCAGCATAATGATGCTGAATATAGGGCAACTTTTACTAGAATTGTTAAAAGAGAGTTTAGCCGTATCAATCAATTTTTAGAGGACTTGCGTAACCTTACCCACGAGATGCCTTTTCACCCCTCTGAATTTGACCTTAAAGTATTAGTGACTGAAATTTTTGAGAGTTTTCAACACCAGGCTCGAGAAATTGGAGCCGAACTTCGTTTTAACACTTCCTTTCAAGAAATTAAGGTAGAAGCCGACCATAAACTTTTAAGGAGGGTGATCGAAAATTTAGTCTCTAATGCCTTGCAGGCTCTGCCAGAGGGGCAAGTTTGGGTAGAGATAGCCTTAGAGGTTACGGGAGAAGAAATATCCTTAAAGGTTAGGGATAATGGCAAAGGTATTCCCGTCGAGCGCCTACCAGGGCTCTTTGACGAGTTTACCACAACAAAGCGCAAAGGCTTGGGTTTAGGTTTGGCCATCAGTAAAAAAATCCTTAATTTACATGGGGGTAGCATAGGCGTTCAAAGTTCCGTGGGACAAGGAACATGCTTTGAGCTTCGTTTTCCTCGCTGGCAAAAGTCTAGATTGGGAGAGGCTGCCTAAATCTTTAAATTTCATGTTTAATTTAATAATATTAATAAGTTAGCAATCGTTTTAAGTTTTTAGATTATGCATGGATAAGTTTTTTCCATAAAAATTACTGCCAAAGGATAAAGCTTTATCCATATTAATTGGACCAATTTTCAGTAATTTTAAAAAAATCTAATAATTTCGATCATTTTTCTAAAATTTTTTAAAAAAAAGCCAAGTTGGCCCGTTAGTTGCTTTAATAAAATACTAAGAGTTAAGGGTGAGTAAATTAGGTCCGTTCCCTAACATGGATAACACCTTAAAAGTTAAAGAATTTGAGGGTAAATCCCTAGAGTTTTTTAGAACAACTCTGAAAAATGGAAGAACAGGGTACGGGGCGGCCATTAAATGGAGTAAAGAAGAAAAAATACTCCTCGATCATTGGAATTTAGGTGCGTTGAAAAGGCAGGTTAGCGAATGGTTTCCTGTTATGCAAATGGCAAGAGAGTGTCGCTAAATTGCTTTTACCAGAGAATATGACTTGAGAGCGGTTCGTGGAAACTCTCGATAAGGCTCGGTCTTAGGGGTTGAGACTGAAGTGAGGGTTCAAAGTTTTATCGAGGGGTTGAAGCAGGGGTCTCTCCTCCATGGAAAGACCCAAGATTTTTGAAAATAAAAGCAACTTAAGTAAACGGCAACATTAGTTCTTTTCCTTACCCGGAACCTTGGACAATAATGGAGGCGGTCCCGTCGCCTCCTGTCCAAGGTTTTTTTTGTCTTAATTTTGTCTCCTGCTCTACTTTTTATCAATTTCCTAATCCTATTTTAAATCCCTCTTGACGCCTTTTGGACCTCATGATAGCCCCTGAATGAATCGTCATTCATTGAAAATAAGGTCGGCTCATGGCCAATTCCGAACAG
>JAGRNM010000061.1 GCA_020440745.1 Deltaproteobacteria bacterium | reverse complement strand
CGACCCTCTGGATATTTTAGTACTAGGCCAACTGCCGGTGACCCCACTTTGTCTACTACGAGCCAAACCCATCGGTTTAATGAAAATGAGAGATCAGGGAGAAGAAGACGACAAAATCATCGCCGTACACCTTGATGATCCCGAATACAATCACTACGGCTGCATCAAAGACCTACCACCCCACCGTTTAAAAGAAGTCCGACGTTTTTTTGAGGACTACAAGATATTGGAAAACAAAAAAGTCGAAGTAGATGACTTTTTTTCTGTCGTGGAAGCGGAAGAAGTGATTTTACAGTCCATGCAATTATACCAAAAATATTATGGTAAAGCTGGTCCCCAAGCTTAATATAATGATCTAAGACTGTCTTATTTTAAGGCAAAGTTTTTACTTCAAGACCATGATCTAAAGAATTAATCTAAAAACATAACTCTGGTTTAGAAATGCTTACTTTTAATTATAGTGTGCGATGACACGATTGACTTTACCCTCATGATTAAAAAACATCACCTCGATTGACATTTTTCCCATAACTGATTTGTAATATAAAGCTATCGAATCAATACTTTCTGTCACTTCTATTAATTCAAAGTATAAATCAGGTATTTTTTTTAAAGCCTGTGCCCAATATTGCCGGATGTTTTCTTTACCCCTAAGCGTCCCCGTATCAAGTCCCAGAGTTAATTTAATCATGGGTGTTGTTATTTCAAAATCATCGGAATAATGTGATAAAATCTTTTCAAGATCATGGGAATTCCATGCCTCAATCCAATCTTTTGCAAACTTTTTAGCTTCAACTCTCATAACAAAAACCTTTTTTAAAAAAGAAAATCTAGAAAACTTCGGCCAAAGATTTTAACTTCAAAACCAGGGACCCAAGCAAGCAAATCAGAATCACACCTTTATCTAAAATATTTTTCTATTAAGAATCATAATTTTCTGCAATAGCTTAACAAATAGCTTTTTTCCAAAGTCTTAAATAAAAGCTTATCATTGAAATCAATTTTAAAAAAAGAAAGTTTTTAATTGGAAAACGAATCTCAAGAAGATTCGCTAAAAGACCTTGATCCTGAAGAAAGAATAGAGGCAGAGGCACTTCTTAAAAAAGCTCCTAAGCAAACTCCGCTATTAAGAAAATTATATATCCGTCGTCGAAGTTCAGAAATCATATTACCTATTTTTTCTCTATTTTTATCGGTTATTATTTTTCAGTTGGGTTTACCTTGGGCAGCCTTAAGTCTAGCCATGTTTATCTTTGCTGTGGTGAGCATGAGGGAGCGTTCTCACTTTAGACAAGTTTTGCTAAGCTCCGATGGACAGATCACTCTGGGTGAATCTAAGCGAATCGATTGGTCAACGTTAAAAAGCCTTTATTTTCGTACTCGTTTTCCCTTTGGGGACAATGAGCTTAGTAAATCTGCTTTTGAAACAGCGGAGATAAAATTTGAAACCCACAAAGGAGAAAAATTAAAATTAGCCAGAGGTCCTCTGTGGCAGACTTACCCTAAGCGTGAGTTATTAGTCTGGCGTGATTTAGAAAAAGTATTACTAAAACAAGCTAAAGCAGCTGGAATGAAAGTAACAAAAGGCACCAAGAATGACTGGACAGCTTACCGTTGATTTTTATTATTATATAAAAAACTTGGCTTTTATTAAAATAAG
Source organism: Deltaproteobacteria bacterium (assembly GCA_020440745.1). Classification (GTDB taxonomy): domain Bacteria; phylum UBA10199; class UBA10199; order DSSB01; family DSSB01; genus JAGRNM01. The sequence goes on along the minus strand of JAGRNM010000061.1, from coordinate 5,937 downwards.
CCCTTGTAGGAGTGAGGATTTTTTATTGTCTTTATAGCAAGCCTACTTAACTTAGCTACACCTTCTTACACGCCAAAATACTGTTTAATTCCGCTTAAGGTATTTGAAGTAGCAATAGCCGCAAGGATTAAACCCATCACACGACTTACTATACTTGCTCCCGCATTTCCAATAACCCTATTTATAAAAGATGCAACTAGCATGAAAATATAGGTAATAAGCAATACTAGTGATAGCACCGCAACGGTTTGTAATTGCTCCCATAGATTAAAGCGAGCATTCTCCGTCATAAGAACAGCAGTCAACATAGCACCCGGACCTGCAATAGAAGGTAAGGCCAAGGGGAAAATGGCCGTATCTTTGTGGCTTTCCGCCATTCTTATTTCTTCATCAGGCTTACTTTCTCCAAATATCATGGAGAGGGCAAACAGAAACAAAACAATACCTCCCGCTATTTGAAATGCCGATAAGGGAATCCCCATGGCGGTCAGAATGATTTCTCCTGCCACAACAAAAAATATAAGAACTACTGCCGCGACAAAAGTGGCGAATAACGCAATCTTTCTTTTATCTGTATTATCATAGCCCCTTGTTACAGCCAAAAATACAGGAACTGTTCCTATGGGATCTATAACTGCAAAAAAAACTATAAAAGTTGCTACAAAATCTATCATTTTATCAACCTACAACCAAACCATACCGACCCGATCCACTACCAAACCTATCAATTTGGCAATCGCTAAGCTAAGTTTTAGGATCGTGGGCTTTGGATTGACTATTAAATGTACTTATCTAACAAATTACTACACTGAGTAACTAAGCTATCATCATTAATATTAATTTTTTTATTTAGGTTTATGACAAGAAACAAAGGTTTTAATTTTATATAACTTAAACACCTTTAGGATTTTCTAATTACTCCATACTGACCACACCTAACAAGTTATTAAAGTATTAAATTTTTGTTTTTATCAATTTATTGAAAACCTGGGCTTTTAAATTTTTATTGTCTTTTTATCTTACTTTAACTTAAATAATAAGCAGCTTTTTTCTGGGTGGGGAAGAAAGGAGCTTCTCTATGTTGAGACTTATACTTATAGGTCTTTGGACTTTTGCTAGCCTTATAATCTTTCCCTCTTCTTTCCTGATTGATAATAATTCGACTCTTTCCGAGTGGAATCTTCCTTCTCTTAACCTTACTAAAGACGAAATCGCCCGAAGGGGCTGCTGCTCTCACCATGGAGGAGTATGCGGCTGTCAAGACGGACGAGCCTTGTGTTGCGATGAAACACTGAGTCCTAGTTGTGGATGCTGGAAGGATAGTGGAGAAGAAGACATAGTATGTCTAAACAGACAGTTTGAATAAGAGATTTATTTTATAAAACTAATTCATAACTAGTTTTTATTTCAAAACGGGGACCAAGGACTCAGCTTAAAACCATACCTTCGTCTAAAAGTTTTATTCTACTGCTTCTAAATAGGCTTCCATCGGTTGATTGACAAAAGCCCTTGCGGTCTCGCGCCAATCCCAATCTATACTATATTCATCGTGGCGCGCATGAAAAACAAAACAAGGTTTTGTCGTGCTGATATTGGGTCTTAGATGTGGATTGGCTTCGATTCGGGCGCAGGCAAGATAAACGCAGCGCTCAAAAAGTGAACTGGCTAAATTATTAATATCACCATAGTCGCAAAGCTCCTCGAGACCGGTCTCTTGCATTTCCCAACTGTAGGCGCCATTTTCATAAAACTCACCTTCCCAAAGGCCATACTTAGAAGTTGTTAAGACCTGTCTTATTTCGGCCTCGGTTTTTTTACCGACCAAAAGCGGGGAATTAATTGTAATCCCAGAAATCCCTGCATCATCAATCATAAAACCAATTGAATGCAATGTTATAGTTTTGGTACCGACGATTTTATTGATTCGTTGTCGGAGTTGATTGGTAAAACTAATAATGGCCTTAGTTTCCTTGCTAGCCTTGGAAGGTATCGGTTCACCATGATATTGAATGACAAGTTCGTCATGATAGGCCGACAAATCATTGATGACTTCAAAATTTTGAGATTCTCCCATATCATAACATTTCTTTTCAGCGATATAGGGGGCAATGTGCTGTTGATAGGCCTCATTCATCGCGGCCATACTTTTATAAGTCGCCTCAAGTGAGCAACTTGGATCGCCCCAAAACTCAAGCGAGTTACGATCAAAATCAATCGTCAGGCCAACATTGATCCGATCTTGAGCATTCATCAGACTTTTGGTGATTTTCATAGGATCTCTTTAAATATTTTTATTAAAACATTTCTTCAGACAGAGATTTTATTTTGAAAAAATTTAGCAAAAAATCAACTTAAAATGCGATCTTTGTCTGAAAGTTTTACCTATTAAAATGTTTTTACCAATAACCTAGAATGGCTTGCATGGACTTAGAAATTCCCATCAAAAAAGCATGCCATGAAGATCAAAATTTTTGAAGACCCACAAGAGAGAAGCTTTTAATTTTTTGCCTTTTGCTAAAAGAGTTTTTTTAATTTAGATTGCTGGTCTACCCAAAAAAAATTCGGATAAAAAATGGCAACAAACTATGCAAAAAAACTATAAAAAATTACCAAAAATCTCCCCGAAAAAAAATTGACAAATATGTGGATAATATATGGACCTTATCTAAACTACTCAGTGCTTTTTCTGACTTTCCCTTAGGTCAAGATGGCAAGCTAGATCTCTTTGCCTTAGGTAAGGGGAGAGAATTAATCTCTAAGGATATCTGTAGAATTGTCTCTAGTCTTGATGAGGACTTTGTTTATGCAATAGATGTGAAGGATGGATTAGAAGGTTTTAAGTAAAAAAGAGGAAATCTCACAACGCAGTTAACTTATTAACTCTACTTGACCTCTAAAATTCTGATTCAGTTCTATCCGAGGATTAGAACCAGGCAAAAAGCAAAGTCAAAAAAAGATTTTAAGAGTCATAAGCGTTATCAATATTTTTTTCGAAATAAAATTAATACACTTATTAACCTCTTTACAACTTTCCACAAGATCTTTACCTCCGTCAGCATTAAATAAAAAATTGTCTATAACTTTTCTAGCTTTTACAACTTCTTTGTTATCTATTAGAGTCTTTTGAGCTTGACGAAATCGAGCTAGTAAAATTTCCCAAGTTGCCCAAGTCTTAAATAAGATCTGTGTAATTAATAGATTAATATACTTTTCTTCGTAGTGAACTCCTATTCGAAACCCTGGGTTCTTTCCCGAACGGAAGTTTACTAAATCATTTAAAAATCTATTTTTTAAACCTCTAGCAGCTTACTGAAAATACTTTTGATAATAATTAGGATCACGATGGCTATGGCAGACAAAAGTAATAAGTATTATCTCACCATCAATAACGTATAAAATTAAATAGGGAAAACCTTTAACGTTAATCCTACGAGTATTTTTAGAGACTTTTATCCATCCACATGGAACTAACTTTATTAACTCTACTGCTTGAATAAAGGAATCCATGAAACGCTTACCTAGCCCAGTCAATTGAGATTGATAAAAATCAAAGGCCTCCGCAAGATCCTTTTCAGCTGGTTCCAGTATTTTGATTTTCATTGGTAGGACTTCAAAACCTCAGATAAAGATTTTGCTTTAAGCTTGCCTGCTTTATAAGCTTTGTATCTTTTTTCTGATTCTTGGGCGATTAATCTCTCTACTTCAGGATCTGGCTTGTCCAAAAGATTAGATAGGAGCTCAATGGTTTCCACCATTTCGGAGGCGCTTAGATTTAACAAATGATCTTTAAACTTTTTGTTTAACATTTTACCTATTTCCTTAGCTTTTAATTTAATGAGAGCTAGATAACAAATCAAGACAATAATAGGGAATAAGGCTAGCCCTAACTTGCCTCTCCAAAAAAATAGAAAAAATTAACCGCCACCTAGATCTAGTGGCTATGCAGATCCCTTAGTTGAAGCCTAATAACAAAAGTCAGACGAAGGTTTTATTTTTAAATTAAACCCTTAGCCCATCAACTGAACAAAAAGAGTCAAATCTCTTTTGACTAATTTAAAAGAGCTAACCCCAAATCACCCAACCGTCCCCTCCCTAGCTGCCTTTTTCATCAACTTATTAAAATCCTCTTTAGGAATCATCGGACAAAACTGCCCCCAGGTCCAACGGCCTTTCTTATTACCGTTTTTGCCAATCATATAATAACCAATCCGATACTCCACACTACCCTTAAGACTCGTCTTACTATGGACTGCCTTACCATCCAGATGCACTTTTTTAAGCCGCTCAATCACAAAGACTTTTTCTTTAAGGTTTGATTGCGGCATAAAGGTCCATGCCTCTCTTTCAAAATAATGAGTCCCAGCACGCCCAATATCCTTCATAGGGATAGGCTTAGCCTTTTTAAACTCAAGGTCTTTCCTACGGATAAAAGCTTGCCAAGTTTCCATAGACTTTATTCACTATTAATAATTTTAAAGGATAACTAAGAGCAACGGAGGAAGATAGCTCTTAAGTCTTAAGGGGACAGGAGTTTTTTGATAAGGCCTTATACCTTTTCTAATCAAGATTTTTTTAAACCCAAAAAATCATCCTTAATAACTCCAAGCTCCGTCCCTTGATTCAAAATATCCAAATAAAGAGAATAAGCATAAAGCTTATGACGCTCTTTGCCGCTGATTTCTTTGAGGATGCCTAGTTTTTCTAAAGTGTTTAAGGATCGCAAAACCGTTGGCAAAGATAGCTGACAGGCTTCTTTGATTTTTTTGGTGTTGGATAGTGGAGCTTTTTGAAAATAATGATAAATAGCCAGTACCGACGCAGTGGAGCTTTTGGATTGTTCAATCATGAGTCGATCTTTTTTAAAAAGCTCTAAGACAGTCTTGGCAGTCTCGGTCGCTTGCCGAGCTGTTTCCACCACCCCTTTTAAAAAAAAAGCGATCCAGGATTCCCAAGCGCCCTCTTTGCGCACGGCTTGCAAGTGGGCATAATAAGCTTGGCGATTGGTTTTAAAATAAAGGCTTAAATACAATAAAGGCTCTTTTAGCAGACCTTCTACACACAAAATAAAAGTAATTAACAAGCGTCCCAAACGACCATTGCCGTCCAAAAAGGGATGGATGCTCTCAAACTGCACATGAAATAAAGCGGCCTTGACCAAAGCAGGTAGCTTAATCTGCTTGTTGTATAAAAAATCCTCTAAGTCGCCCAAACATTCCATAAGTTTTTCGGGAGGTGGTGGAACAAAAACCGCATTGCCCGGACGACTACCGCCAATCCAGTTTTGAGAACGCCTAAACTCTCCCGGATCTTTTAAAGCCCCTCTGCCAGAAGCCATCAGCTTGGCATGAAGTTCTTTGATCAGTCGCAAACTTAAGGGCAAATCATGGAGGCGCTCTAAGCCATAATAAAGAGCCGAGACATAACAAGAAACCTCTTGCACATCATCCATGGGCACGCCCGGACTTTCTTGGTTTTCAAACAATAGCAAGCTGGATAAACTTGATTGAGTCCCCTCAATCTGGGAGGACAAAACTGCCTCTTTGCGAATATACATATAAATAAACAAACTAGCGTCCGGCAAAATCTGACTCATCCCATCTAGACAACCCAAAGCAGTGTTGGCCTGGTCCAATAAAGGATAGAGTCCCTCCAAATCCAAAGGCGGATTCGGAGGCAAAACTGGTGGAATATAACTATGGTAGTACTCCCCCCCCAAAGAGAGAGAAAGTAAGTGACCTAGGCGATTTTTAAAGTCTTTAGACATATTAAATAACGAAAATTTGGTTTTTTGTTAGTTAAATTAATTTAACTAACAAAGGCTTTACTTACAAGATAATAAGTAACAAAAATTTAAATTATGTTATTTAAAATTTTTAATAGAGTATAACTATTTGAGATATAACAATTTTTTAAAAAGTTCTTTGCTAAAAAAGACGG
>JAGRNM010000060.1 GCA_020440745.1 Deltaproteobacteria bacterium | reverse complement strand
ACCCTACTTGGATTAACCAAACATTAAAGACTAAACTTAGCGAAGAGGCTATTAAAAAAGCTGTTTGCCGCTTAATAGACTTAGGTCTTTTATCTCGAGATCAAGAGAGAAGGCTTTATCAAAGTCAGCCTAAGGTTAGTACGGATTCTAACGTCTTTAGTCTAGCGGTGCTTAATTTCCATTACCAAATGTTAAGACGGGCAGGGGAGGCTTTAGAAAAAAGCCCCAGAAAAGTCAGAGAAATTTCTACTTTGACTCTGGCCTTAACTTTTAAAGAATTTGAAAGCATTAAAGCCAAGCTAGAAAAAACCCGAAGAGAGATTCATGCCTTGGTTAAAGAAAAAGAGCCTAAGGAAGCTGTCTATCAATTAAACCTGCAGTTTTTTAATTTAAGCGAGGTGCCTTGGTGAAGCAAGTTTTAAACAAGCAATGCTTTTTTTTAATGCTTTTGATTAGCTTGTTTGCCTGTAGCGGTGGTACAGGCACGGAAGCAGTCAATCCGCCTTCACCTTTAGAGCCTATTGCTATTACTCAGCCTTGTTCTGAAATAGGGGTCCCTTTGCTAGAAGGCTGGGCCTTTGAATTTTTAGAGAGGGGAACCGATCTAGAGCAGCAACTACAAAAAAATAATCCAGAAGTGCCCACTATTTTGATGGCCTATTTAAAGGAAACAGACCTGGAAACCGAGATTAACATTGCTTATTTTATTTTGGATTCTAACTTAATGACTTTTAAAGATTTTGTTTATTCTGCTTTTGACGAAAGCGCTTACCCTTATCTTGTTTTTCTTGAAGACGGTCTAATGGATGAACAAACCGGCTATCCTGTCTATGGAGGGGGCTTGGCTGCCCGTAACTCAGAAGACCATGGCCAGGTTTTTTTATCTTTGGCTTCTGGGGTTGAAGATCCTAGTCAGTCTATTATTCATATTATTTGGTTGTTTGGCATTATTGATGGAGAAGGGGAGACAGAGGAGATCCGCTTTGAGGATGCTCAAAGAAAATACTCAGAAGAACTAAAGTTTATTTTAGATGGTGTGGAAATCAGACCTAAGACTTGTGACTTAAAAAAGCTTTAGTTTTAATTTAGTTAATAGAGTTTATTAAGAGTAAGCTTAATAACTTGATTAATTTACCTTATAGAATTTCTAAAACAGCCTCTGGTGGCCGACCTAGGGCAGCTTTTTTGCCTTTAATCACTAAAGGTCTTTCCATTAAAACAGGATTTTCCGATAAAATTTTGGCCCACTGATGGAGAGTTTTTTGATCTTTTGGGTTTAAGCCCATTTCTTTAAAACGTTCTTCCTTAACACGTATCATTTCTATAGGAGCTTTGTTTAGTTGTTTAAAAATTTTTTCTAATGCTTGGGGGCTAGGAGGGTTTTTTAAGTATTCAATCACTTCTAGATCTTCACCTTTTTCTTCTAATAAGGCTAAAGTCTGACGACTCTTAGAACAGCGAGGGTTGTGGTAGATTTTAGTTTTACTCATGGGTGTCTCCTGATTTTTTTAAACTTGGCTTTGTTTGCTATTTTTTTTAAGACAGCACAAGTTTTTTTACCGTTTATTTAAGAAAGGGGTTTGTATGTTTGAAGAATTTAAAAAATTTGCCCTCCGAGGCAATGTGGTGGACATGGCGGTAGGTATTATTATTGGTGGAGCCTTTGGTAAGATCGTTAGCTCCTTAGTTAAAGATGTCATGATGCCACCTATTGGTATGGTTTTGGGTCAGGTTAATTTTAATCAATTGTTTATTAATTTGTCTGCTACTCCCTATGCTTCTTTAAAAGAGGCTCAAGAGGCGGGGGCACCTACGCTTAATTACGGTATTTTTGTCTCCACTATTTTAGATTTTATTATCTTAGCCTTTGCTATTTTTATAATGGTTAAGATGATGAATCGTCTTAAGAAAAAACAAGAAGAAGCTCCCGCTAAGGAGCCTAGCCCTTCTAAAGAAGAAGTCTTACTCACTGAGATTAGGGATTTATTAAAAAAATGAAGCCTCTTGCCAGGGCTTGATCCAAGTTTTTTGATAGAGGCCTTCTTTTTCTTGAGCAAGGTTTACCTGAGGATCAATTAGTGTCTGATTAGGACGGCCGTTTAAGGAAACTTTGCTATAAGCGTAGACTTGGATGTCTTCAAAACCTTTGGCAAGCCAAAGGTTTTTTAAGTAATGGGCCATTTCTAAAATCATATCTGCTTGGGTTACCATTTGGCGGTATTGATGAGGTTTTAGATAATCTTTTGCCGAAACTTGCCACTGGCGCTTAGTCTTGGGGTCTTTTAAGATAAAATCCACTACGCCGGTTTTTTCCATTAGCATCACCCTCCAACTAAAGCGAAAACCTTGCTCATGCCAAAGTACATTACCTCCATAAAAGTGGTGGCGTAGGGGGAATAAAAATTGCAGGGTAAAATAAAAGCAAAAGAAGAGTGTGAAATAATTTCCCAACTTTTTATCGTTACTTTTTGTCACTCTTATATTTTCCATTACTGTATTTTCCGTCATCCACGCCTTAGCGGGGATTAAGTCTTTTTGGCCTGTACTCTGGAGTTTTATTTTAGTGAGGATGGTAGAGAAAAGGCGTCTAGGCCAATCGGGATCAAAAAAGACTAAGGTGGCCACCATCATGACCCAAGGGAAGACGCCAATATTAAAGAGTTTATAAGTTAAGAGATGAAAAAATAATAAAGCCAGGTAGGTGAGTCCCCTGGTTTTTTTCCATAAAAGAAAAAAAACAACGCTTAGGTCAAAGAGAGCTCCCAGCCAGCTCATGGCTAAGGCTGTTTGAGGATAGCTAAAGAGGAAGCCTAAAATAGGCGTGTCTGTCCTGGTGCTAAGCCAGATTTTTAGGGGTTGTCCTTGCAAGAGCCAGTCCGGTCCTAGTTTAGCCACTCCAGCAAAAAAATAAACTAAGCCGATTTGAAACTGAATACTTCTTAAAACTAATTTGGGAAAAGTTTGCCAGGCCTTTGTTTTTCTCCAAGCAATATCCAAAGAATAGGCTCGGTTTAGAGGTAGCCAACAAAGGAGAAAACTCATTAAAGAGATAAAATAATAGTGATTAAGATAGTTGGACTTGTCCCAAAGTTCCACCATGGTAAAGCCAATAAAAAAAACTAGACTACTTAGTCGGTAATAAAAGCCTGTAGCAATACCTAAGGCGGCTAAGAAAAGGATTCCAAAGTGGGTGTAGAGCATCCAGGCTTGATTCCAAGGTTTGACCCAGGAAAAGCCCCAGTAGCTAAAAAAGAATTCGGGTTCTAAATAAAGACTGGTAACCCAGCCTTTGGTTATAAAGCGCAGGATGCTTAAAGCAAGGATCAGGCCCCAGAGGATTCTAAAGGCTACTAAAGAAGAGGTGGGGACTTCTCCTGAAAAGATTTTTTTTAAACAAGCTGGCATGCAAGTTTCAAATCTTAATCGCCATCGGTATCATTAAAAGTAATGGTTACGCCTAAGACGCTAGCCACCGATCCAGAAAAGAAGTCTCGTAACTCTAGAATACTTTGAGAAAGGGCCTCCACACTTTCAGGATCTTCTGTTAAGCTTTGGCTTAAGGGAAGTGTCATGGACTCTACTGAGATGAGTGCATTTTGAATAAGCACTAATCCCTCTTGGGCCAGGCCAAGGTTTTTTTCTGCCAAAAGATCGTAGAGCCTAAGATCGGTATTGCTTTCTGTGCCATAGATTAAGCTTAAGCCTAGGAGATTTTGTTGCAAGGATTCTCTAGAGTGATGGGCGAAGGGGTTTTCTACCAAATCAGGTTGGGCAATACCTTCGGCGCTCATGATACCTTGGGGTTTAAGAATTTTTTTATCTTTCCAGGTTTCTAGGCTTTGAGAAATTACATTAATAATAGAGCTTAAGGCATCATTAAGGTTGGGATAAGCCTGGCTGTCGCTGCCTGCTAAGCTGAGTTCGGCAGAAAAATTGCCTCCTTCAGGAATCCATGCATTAAGGAGAGTGCTTGTTTGATTAGCCAAGTCTTCTCCCATGGCGTTTAAAAATTGGCAGCGCTTAGGAGAAAGATTAAGTCCTTCTAAGACGTTTGAAGTACCTTCAGCTTCTTTAAAAAGAAGATATTCCATAGGCTTTAAGCCCCGAGCCAAGACACCTAGACTGACTAGGGAATCAGCCGAAAAACTTTCTTGAGTGACTAAAAAGTTTTCAATATCCGTAGGTCTTGCTGGCCAAAAGTTGATGGTGTTTTCTAAGCCAAGGCTATGGTAGGGGCCAATGGCAAAACTTTCGCTTCTCATCAAAAGATCATGAACTTCTATCCAGGAGTTTTGGGCTTGGATTAAATTTTCTTCGTTTAAATTTTCACAAAGTAAATTTAAATTTTGCGAAAGCATCTCTGTCTGAGTGTGAAGTGATTCGTAGGTGGGTAGTATTAATGTTTGGCCAAAACTGGTGAATAAAAGAGATAGGTCTAAAGAAGTCTCAGATCCTCCTCCAGCAGAGCCGCCACAGGCTGGGGGATTGAGCCATAGGCTAATGAGCGAAAACAATAACAAAAGTTTTTTTCTTTTCATCTTTTTTGACCTTTTATTTTTTAAAGAGAGTTTAAAAATTCTAATAATTGAGTTCTTTCTTCTTGGCTTGCTAGCCTAAAGTTTTCTTTAGCGCTTTCGCCCTCGCCGCCGTGCCAGAGAATAGCCTCGCTTAAATCTCTGGCGCGCCCATCGTGTAAGAAGCGGGCCTTGCCTAAACCAGTGACGACTTCGTTTAGACCAATACCCCATAAGGGAGGCGTGCGCCACTCGGAGCCTTGGGCTTCAAAGCTTGGTCGGTGATCGCTTAAAGCTTCTCCCATATCGTGCAAGAGTAAATCGGTATAGGGCCTGATTTTTTGTCCGGCTAAGGGAGCTAAAGGGTAATCTTGTCTTGTGCTAAAACTAGGACGGTGACACTGGGTGCAACCCATTTCATGAAACAGAGCCTTGCCTGCTAGGACTTGTTGGGAGTCCCAAGAACGTCTAGCGGGAACGCCTACAGTGGAGGAATAAAAGACTACCTTCTCAAAAAGATCTTCTTCGATTTCTGGTTCTCCCCCATGGGGAGAGCTTTGGCATTCTATTTGGGAGTCTGGACAATTGTTTTGAGGATTTACAGGTGAGGTAATGCCAATGTCGCCTAAAAAGGCTCCTGCTACTTGGTTTCTCACGCTTGCTTGTTCAGCTTTCCAACCAAAACGACCTAAGCTTAGGCCTTGGCTTTCGCTATCCCACACGTAGTTAGCTTTTCCTGAAATACCGTCACCATCTCTATCTTCAGGATCATGAAGAGTAAGCACATCTTCTTCGGCAATGGCTTCTAAAAGCCCCATCCCGGGCATGGGTGGGGCTAGTCTGGGAGAAAAAAGACTCTCCGAAAGATCACCAAAACTTAAATCGACAAACTCGTAGTTAGGCTTGATTAGGGTATAAGGACTTCCGTCGCCGTATTGGCCACTGATTTCTTCATAAGTGATTTGTACCGAGCCTTCGATGGGAACACCTAAGATCGCATTAGTTTGCAATTGGCTACCATAGTCAGGGTGGGCAAGGGGGCCGTTAGTCTCTGGGTCTTGTCCGGGAATACTTAAACGAAAAAGTAAGCCCACGGGGCTTTCTAGAGGACTTTCTGGTAAAATACCGCGACCATCGCGCACATGACAGCCAGAACAAGAGCGGGCATTAAAAGTAGGGCCCAAGCCATCGCGGGCAGTGGTAGTGGCGGGAGCAGTGACCCAGTCTTTTTCAAAAAAGCTATTACCGATTTTAAAGTCACCGTCTTCATCAAAGCTTAAGTTGGCGGCAGGTAGGCGAAAGGCCTTGTCACTGGTAACAAAGACAGTGGTTTGTCCTCCCGAGAGCTCTTCGCCTTCTTCCACATTAAAGCTATTGCTAAGATCCTTGTCTATTCCTCCTCCGCAAGCGGTGAGGTGGAAACAAAAGAGTAAAAAGAGACCAAGGAAAATTTCCTGGCCTCTTTTAAGAGTATGTTTTTGATGGAAGTATCCAAGCATTTTTATAAGTCTGTGGTGATATTAAGATCTAGACCCTCAGAGGCGGCTAGGACTAGCTCCCCGCCAAAGTTTTGTAATGCGGTGATGAGATTTTGTAAGTTGGCTCTATCACTTTCATTAATAATTTGTTGGTCAAAGGGTCGTCCTTCTTCTACAGCAAGGTTCATTTGATCCACAGCAAGGAGGGCTGCCTCTAATTGATCTTGCATGGCTTGACTTTTTTCAGGGGCTACTTGGTCAAAGAGACTCTTCATGCCTAGATTGCCATCACCAACGATGCTGCCATCAATCCGAGTATAAGTGCCTTGCCATACATTGAGAATGCCTTGAAGATTAAGAGTGATGTCCCGGTGGGTATTGTCACTAAAGCAAGAATGTTCGTCTTCTTGGCTACCCGTTAGTAGGGCTACTTCAATGCGTTCGGAGGGTAATTCTCCCACTGCTAAGGTTCCCATGCCGATGAGGATATTTTGAATCGCGCTAAGTGAGTCTTGAGCTAAAAACTCTTCGCGATAATTGTTGCCTTCTTCATCCCAAGCATGGACTAGCATTTCTAATTGGCTGGGGATTAAGTCCGTGGCTACGTTGAGGTAGGCTTTTCTTCTATCAGGATTAGGGGCTGCTCCTTCTGAAAAATAGTCTAAGTAGCTTCTTTGCCCCGCTTCTCCAGGACTAGTATTAAGGTCTTGGCCCCATAGTAAAAATTCTACTGCATGATAGCCAACAGAGACGTTAGACTCGACACCTTGTCCTTCATTAAGACTTATTAGGGTTGCAGCATCAATGATGGGGGCTGTTTCAAGGCTATTAATAATACCAGCATTAGCATCACCCTCTACATAATCGATATAGGCTTCGTCCAAGGGCCAGGCATTTAAAAGACTTTCTGGTCCTGTGTCGGGATCATCAATGGGGCCATTATAAAAACGATAAACTTCGCTCTGGCCATAGGGCTCGCGGGCTGCTAACCAAGCTGTTTTGGTTTGGTTAAAATTCTCTTCATTTTGAAATTCTAAAAGTAAGTTGACGGATTCTTCCAGATTTAAAGCTTCATCATAACTGTCTTGGTAGTTAGCAAGTACGAGGTCTGCATAATTTTGCACGACGGCTTCTAGTTGGGTCTGACTAATGTTGAGTTCTGTTCCTTGATTTTCACTGCTGCCACAGGAGCTAAAGCTTAAGGCTAGGGGTAGAAGGGAGCTTAAAAATAGAAGAGATTTTTTAAGTCTTAAGGCTTTGATTTTCATAATCCATTTTCCTTTTTGTTTATTTAAGTATAGATGGTCTTTTTTATATAATTGAAATTGAAATACAATTTCAATTAAAGCAGAATCAAGCTTTTGGCTATTTTTTATAAAAATGTCAATTTTTTTATTAATTAATTGATTAAATGAAGCGATAAAAAAGAAAAAGGCGCCCAAAAGCGCCTTCTAATTGAAAAAATATTTCAATAACCTACTCGGCCAATAAACTACCTAGCATCCAGGCGGTTTTTTCATGAACAGTCATTCTTTGGGTGTCTAGATCGGCAGTGACATCGTCATTATCACTTTGAGCATTTTTAAATAGATTGTGTGCAGTCTTAGCTAGGTGTTGGTGGTCGCTAAGTAGTTTTTCAATCATAGCTTTA
>JAGRNM010000005.1 GCA_020440745.1 Deltaproteobacteria bacterium | reverse complement strand
TATTTAACTGCCAAAGCACTTCAAATGGCTCAAGACCAAGGTTTGGACTTGGTAGAAGTTTCTCCCAATGCTAAGCCTCCGGTTTGTAAGATTATGGACTATGGCAAGCATAAGTATGAACTTGCCAAAAAACAAAAGGAAGCTCGCAAGCATCAGGTAGTAGTGGTGACCAAAGAGCTTAAGTTTAGACCCACGACAGATGACCATGACTTTGAGTTTAAAGTGCGTAATGCGAGAAAATTCTTAGAGCATGGCAATAAGGTCAAGCTTAGTCTGCGTTTTAGGGGTCGAGAAATGGCCCATCGTGAGCTAGGTATGGAACTTTTAAAAAGGATTTTTGAAAAGCTTAAAGATATAGCGCAGATAGAGGCAGAGGCCAAGATGGAAGGGCGCCAGTTAATGATGATGGTTGGCCCTTTAAAAAAGAAGTAATTTTTTTGATGAAGGAAAATAAAATGAAAAAAAGAAAGCTTAAAACCAAAAGCGGTGCTAAAAAAAGAGTCAAAATTACTGGATCAGGCAAGATTAAAATTGGTAAGTCCAACCGTCGTCATCTCTTGACCGCCAAGAGTCAAAAGACTAAGAGACAAAGCCGTCAGGGTGCTTATGTGTCAGCGGCGGACGAAAAAAATATTCGAGCTCTGATTGCCGGATAGTATTTTTGTTTGGGTCCATCCTAAGTCTTTGTTTTTTTAAAGCAAGACAAGGATCCATAATATTTGATTTAGTTTAACCAGGAGTTTTTAAAATGCCACGTGCTAAAAGAGGCTTTAAAGCCCGTCAACGTCGTAACAAAGTTTTTAAATTAGCTAAAGGCTATCGAGGTGGTCGTTCTCGCTTGTTTCGTAGTGCTCAAGAAGCCGTGGATCGAGCACTAAATTACGCCTATCAGCATCGTCGCCTTAAGAAGAGAGACTTTCGTGCTCTTTGGATTCAGCGGCTTAATGCTGCGGTAAGGGCCTATGGTTTGTCTTATTCTCGTTTTATAGGTGGTCTTAAAAAAGCCGCGGTTAGTTTAGATCGTAAGGTCTTAGCTCATATGGCAGCCGAAGATCCTAAGGCTTTTGCTAAAGTGGTGGAAGTAGCTAAAGCTGCTTTCTAAATTTTTAATTTTTCCTACTTTGATTTTTTCATGAAAGAGTCCTTGCTTCAAGCCTTAGACGGGCTCGAAACTCAGCTAGAAGAGGCTTTGGCCCAAGCTCAGTCCGAATCGGACTTACTCCAAATCAAAGGACGTTTCTTAGGTAAAAAAGGCGAACTAGCTCAAGTATTGAGCGCCATGGGTCGCTTAAGTGCCGAGGAAAGACCTCAGGTGGGAGTAAAGGCTAATCAAGTCAAAGAAGCTCTTTGCTCTCGCCTACAAAGCTCCCTTCAAGGTTTTCAGCAAAAAGTTTTAGATCAAGCGCTAGCTTCGGATCATTTTGATATCACTTTACCCGGGGTGCCTGTTGAGTTTTCCTCCATGCATCCTTTAATACAAGTCTTAGAAGAAATTAATACCTTGTTTAGAAGATTGGGTTTTGAGGTGCGCTATGGTCCAGAAATAGAAGACGAATATCATAATTTTGAAGCTTTAAATATTCCCGAAGATCATCCCGCCCGTGATGAACAAGATACTTTTTATCTTAAAACCGGAAGGCTTTTGAGAACCCATACTTCCACTGTTCAAATCAGAGTCATGGAGACAGAAAAACCTCCTATTAAAATGATTGCTCCAGGCACTGTCTATCGAAGTGATCATGATTTAACCCACAGTCCTATGTTTCATCAAGTAGAGGGTCTATGGGTAGATCGGGGTATTCATTTTGGACACTTGAAAGGGGTTTTAAAGTTGTTTGTTAAGTCTTTTTTTGGATCAGAGACTAATTTGCGTTTTCGTGCTAGTTATTTTCCCTTTACGGAGCCTAGTGCTGAGTTGGATGTGAGTTGTGTTTTTTGCCACGCTAAAAAATCAGCTTGTCCAGTGTGTAAAGACACTGGTTGGTTAGAGGTCCTTGGTTGTGGCATGGTGGATCCTAATGTCTTTGAAAAAGTAGGTTTAGATCCGCAAGTCTATTCAGGTTTTGCCTTTGGTATGGGTGTGGAACGAATGGCCATGCTTAAACTAGGGATCCCTGATTTAAGATTATTTTTTGAAAACGATTTACGATTTTTAAAGCAATTTTAAATTTGATGTTGGTTATTTTTGTTAGTGATTTGTGGGAAGTTCACAAAAACAAAAATAAAAACAAAAACAACGATTCATGTTAATTTCTCTTAATTGGTTAAAACAATTTGTCGACTTTGATCTTCCAAGTGATGACTTAGCCGAGCGTCTTTCTTTAGCTGGTTTAGAAGTGGAGGCTTCTAAAACTTTAGGGCAGGGATTGGACCAAGTTTTTACAGCTACGGTTTTAGAAAAAAAATCCCATCCTGATGCTGATCGTTTAAGTCTTTGTCAGGTCCGTTGCGGACAGGAGACTTTATCCATTGTTTGTGGTGCTAAAAACGTTGAAGCTGGGGCAAGAGTAGCCTTAGCCCGTGTGGGCGCTAAACTGCCTAATGGACTTAAGATTAAAGAATCCAAAATCCGTGGAGAACTTTCTCAAGGGATGTTGGCCTCTTTATCCGAGTTGGGTTTAGAAGAAAAAAGTGAAGGGATTTGGATCTTGCCACCTTCTATTGAAGAGGGAAAAGCTATTATTGAAGTCTTAGCCTTGCAAGATGAGATCTTAGAAGTCAATGTGACACCTAATCGTGGGGATTGTCTTTCGATACAAGGTTTAGCCAGAGAAGTAGCAGCTATTTTGTCTAAGCCCTTTTCAGCTCCTGTATTTCCATCCTATCCACCAAACAGCTCTGCTAGTTTGGAGATAGACAATCAAGCTCCCGAGATTTGTGATCGTTATTTTTGTCGAGTCCTCAAAGGAGTCAAGGTGGGGCCTTCTCCCTTGGAGGTGCAGCTTAAACTAAAAGCCTGTGGTCTTAGACCTATTAATAATGTGGTGGATACCACTAATGAGCTTATGCTGGAGACAGGCCAGCCTTTGCATGCCTTTGATTTGGATCAACTCGAGGGTTCTAAGGTTTTGATCCGCTTTGCCCAAACTGGAGAAAAATTAAAAACCTTAGATGGAATAGAAAGACAGCTTAAATCCCAAGATTTAGTAATAGCGGATCAAACTAAAGCTTTGGCCTTAGCCGGAATCATGGGCGGTGAAGAAAGCTCTGTGACAGAAAGCACTGTTAATTTATTATTAGAAAGTGCCCATTTTGCTCCTATTCCCATTAGGCGCAGTGCAAAGCGATTGGCTTTGCAGACCGATTCTTCTTATCGCTTTGAAAGACAAGTGGATCCAGCGGCGACTTGTTGGGTTTTGGAGGAACTAAGTCGTCGTTTGATTGAAAGGGCTTCGGTACAAGAGGTAGGGCCTGTAGTGGCTTATGGAGAAGCTCCTCAAACAAATTTATTAAGCTTAAAAGAGTCGGAAATTGAGCGTTATTTGGGTTTGAAAATCTCTCCAAAAAGTTTGGAACCTAAATTAAAGGCTTTGGGTCTTGAATTTTCCCTTTCATCTACTGGGGAATGGCAGTTTAAAATTCCTAGTTTTCGGAGTGACTTGACTAGGCCCATTGATCTTATTGAAGAAATCGCCAGGCTTTATGGTTATGATAAGATTGAAGAAGCGTTTATTCAGCTGAGTTCTCAGGACCTCAATCTTAAGCTTTCTAATTTAGAAAAACTTCAAAGCTATTTGCGAGAGCAATTTAAGGCTCAAGCCTATGACGAATGTTTACACTATAGTTTTTGCTCTAAAAAATTATTAGAAGCTTATGGATTAACCGCGGATGCCTCGGCTTTTTTAAGTAATCCTTTAAGCGAAAATTGGGAAGTCATGCGTCCGGCACTTTTTCCTCAGCTTTTGGGAAGTGTGGTTCAAAATAGTCGCCGCGGCCAAGAGCGTCTTAGGCTTTATGAATTACGTTCTGTCTATGGCCCCACCACCGAAGAAAATCTTCATCTAAGTCTGGCTTTAAGCGGGCCAAGGTCTTTGAGCCATTTTAGGGAAAAGCCTCAGATGACTGACTTATTGGATTTAAAAGGCTTTTTAGAAGAAATCCTTTTAGGATGGTTAGGTGGTCTCCTTAGTTATGGTGAGTTAAGACTTTCTTTTCTCCATCCTAAACGTCAGTCCTCTTTAATCTGGCGAGCTCACTCGGGAGCTCCTGCCCAGACCTTAGGCTTTTTAGGACAGCTTCATCCCCAATGGCTTTTAGAAAAAAATATAGAAAATCCGGTCAGTGTAGCAGAAATTGATTTGGCATTTTTATTGGGTTCTTGTAAAAGTAAACGTGTTTTCAAGCCTTTAAGTGACTATCCACAGGTTAGGAGGGATTTAAATCTGGTATTAGACCAGAAAGTCTCTCAGAGCGAGGTTGCTCAAGTATTGGTTAAAAAAGGTGGTAGCTTATTACAGTCCTGGTATTTAAAGGATCTCTATCGTGGTTCTCCCCTCCAAGAAGGACAAAAAGCCCTGACTTACCACTTGACCTATGGCAGTGACCAGAGGAGCTTGACGGATGAAGAAGTCAATCAAGCAAGAGAAAGTCTTTTGGAGGCCTTAAAAAGTGCCTGTGGAGCTCGTTTGAGAGATTAACTTAATAAATATACATTGCTTTAAAGTTTTGCTTTAATTTTACCAAGATTTTTTTTAGAAATTTAGAAGTATTAGCTGCCCTTGGGGGGGTGGCCTTAGTCAGTTAATTGATAATCTTAGAGGGAGGACCTTGCATGACCAAAGCAGACCTAATTGAGTCTATTTATGAAAAAATTGGCCTTTCTAAAAAAGAAAGCTCTAATATTGTAGAGCTTGTCTTTGATGTCATCAAAGGCACTTTAGAAAAGGGAGAAAATATTAAAATTAGCGGTTTTGGTAATTTTGTGGTGCGAGACAAACAAGCGAGACAGGGGCGTAATCCTCAAACGGGTGAGGAGATGACTATTGATGCTCGCCGTGTCTTGACTTTTAAGGCTTCTCAGGTACTTAAACAAGCTATCAATCTTAAAGAAGAAAAGGAATAGGTAAACCCTATGGCCCGGCGGGCAATCTCTAAGATTCAAGATCCCAAGCCTATTCCCGATCGACTTTACTTTAAAATTGGTGAAGTAGCCCAGATTGTGGGAGTAGAGCCTTATGTCTTGCGCTATTGGGAGACAGAGTTTCCTACTATTGCGCCTGGCAAGCGGCGTGGTCAGCGTCGCTATAAAAAAGAAGAAGTTGAAAAGCTTTTAGTGGTTCGTAGTTTGCTTTATGACCGTAAGTTTACCATTGAAGGGGCAAGGACTTATTTAGAAACTGAGTCAAAAAGTCCAAAACAGGACTCAAGCCCCAACCAACAGCAGTTGGGGTTGAATTTAGCTTCTAATCAGGGCGTCGCGGAACTGAAAAGAAATCTTGTTGAAAAATTAAAAGAGCTAGAGGCTATTTTTTAAGAGTGGATTGAGAAGTTTTTTGTTTTTTTTCGGGACGTGGCGCAGCCTGGTAGCGCATTCCCTTGGGGTGGGAAAGGTCGCTGGTTCAAATCCAGTCGTCCCGATTAGAAAAATCCAAAGGCCTATAAAAGGCTTTTGGATTTTTAGTTTGTAGTGTCTAGGGTTTAGTGTCTAGGTCTTTTTAAGATTAGTATGTTGATTTTACTTTGTAATGATGACGGGATTCATGCGGAAGGGCTGCATACTTTGTATGAGTCTATTAAAAGCTTAGGCCGCGTGGTGGTAGTGGCTCCAGATCAGGAGCAGTCCGCTAGTTCTCACTCGATTACCTTACATCAGCCGCTGAGGCTTAAGAAACACCAACAAAACTTTTACTCAGTGACGGGTACTCCCGCTGATTGTATCACCTTAGGAGTCCATGAGGTACTTAAGAAAAAACCGGACTTAGTAGTAAGCGGAATTAATCACGGAGCTAATTTAGGTTATGACGTGCATTATTCTGGGACGGTGAGTGCGGCCATGGAGGGGACCATTATGGGAATTAAGAGTTTGGCCTTTTCTTCGGTCTTTTTGGAGGAAAAACCTCGCTTTAAACCAGCAGCACTTTTTGCCAAGCGTTTGATCAAGTCACTAGGGCGGCACGAATTACCAGAAGGAGTGATGTTAAACGTCAATATCCCTAACGTGGCGGCCAGCCAATTAAAGGGTCCTGTGATTTGTCGTCTAGGCATGCGCCATTATGGAGAAGTCATTGTGCAAAAACTAGACCCTAGAGGTCGTAAGTATTATTGGATTGGTGGAGATCAAAAAAACTTTGCTGATATTCCAGGAAGTGATTGCAACGCCGTTATAGAAAAGAAAATTGCTATTACTCCTCTTTCTATACAGATGACTGACTTTAGCTTTTTAGAAAAAATGCGTAATTGGAAAATTTAATTGGTCTTCAATGTTCATGCCTCAAAATTACTCTATTGCTAGAAAACAAATGGTGCGTGATCAGCTGATCAAGCGAGGCATTTGTGACGAAAGAGTCTTAGAGGCCATGTTAAAAGTGCCGCGTCACTTATTTGTGGAAGAGGCCTTGGTATCTCAGGCCTATCAAGATCATCCCATTAATATTGGTGCTGGGCAGACTTTGAGTCAGCCTTATATGGTGGCTTTCATGCTAGAAAAACTAGCCTTAAAACCCACCGATCATGTGTTGGAAGTTGGTATGGGTTGCGGTTATCAAACCGCAGTCTTAGCTGAATTAGTCCAGCAAGTCTATGCCATCGAGTTTTTGCAGGAATTATTTTTTAAAGCGAGAAAGACTTTAAAAAAATTAGCTTATAGTAATATGGTGCTTAGACTAGGTGATGGTTCTTTAGGGTGGCCTAAATACGCGCCCTTTGATGCCATTGTGGTGGCGGCCGGTGGCCCTGTGGTGCCTAAGCCACTCTTAGAACAATTAAAAGACCAAGGTCGTTTGATTTTACCCGTAGGACCGGAAGGTGCCCAGCGTTTGATTCTAGTGCGTAAAAATGGCACTGTCTTTGAGAAAGAAGACTTAGGTGAGTGTCGTTTTGTTCCTTTAAGAGGCCGTTATGGTATTTCGTCAGTTTAAAATTTGGCTGCTTTTAGTCTTTTCTTTATTATTTTTTAATCAATGCAGCGACTTTAATGCCATTTTTAATGGAAACAAACGTTCTCCCAAAGTAGCTAAAAAAACCCCAGAGTCTAAGAAATCTCCTGCTTCCTCCAAAAAAAATCCACCTTACCATGCCAAAGGAAAATTTATTTGGCCCCTTAAAGCGCCAGTCACTTCCTACTATGGCTCTAGAAGTGGGGGATTTCATGAAGGTATTGATATTGATGGAAAAAGCGGCGACCCCTTTGTGGCTTCTGCCAGTGGGGAAGTTGTCTTTGAAGGCCGGCTTGGTGGGTATGGTAAACTCATTGTCATTAAACACGATCATGGGCTTTTTACGGCTTATGCCCATAATAAAAAAAACTTGGTTCATGAGAAGCAGCAGGTTAAGCAAGGTCAAAAGATTGGCCTGGTAGGAGCCACAGGCAATGCCCAGGGAGATCACTTGCATTTTGAGGTTAGGGACGAAAACGGTCATCACGATCCCATGAAGTTTTTGCCTTAGTGATTTTTTTTAAAAATAAGGAGCATCACATGAATTTAGAAACTATTAAGAACCTTATTCGCGATGTGCCGGATTTTCCTAAACCAGGAATTATCTTTAAAGACATTACGCCACTCTTACAAAACCCGGAGGCCTTTAGCTTTGTTACTCGGGAGTTTGTCCGGGAGTATCAAGATAAAAATATCGATGTGATTGTGGGTATTGAGTCGAGGGGTTTTTTATTTGGTTCGGTGCTTGCCCATGCTTTGGGTAAACCCATGGCTATTGTGCGTAAAAAAGGTAAGTTGCCTCATGTGACGGTGAGTTTTACTTATCAACTAGAGTATGGCGAAGACACGATCGAGATGCATGAGGACGCCGTGCCCAAAGGCGCTAAGGTCTTGGTGGTGGATGATTTGCTTGCCACCGGTGGTACTTGTGAAGCCACGGCTAAACTCATTGAAAAAATGGGTGGAGAAGTCAGCGCCATGGCTTTTGTGATTGAATTAGATTTTTTAAAAGGTCGAGAGAGATTGCAGTCTTATCCTATTTTTTCTTTGTTACATTATTGATTCTTTTCCTAATCTTTTGAGCTTCTTGACATCATGTCTTAAATTTGAGACTATCATCAATAATCCTAGTTTTAAAAGCGTGTAAGCGAGAAATTGAAGTGTTTCCTGAAGAAATTCGGGAAGATTTGGCAGACGCTTTAGCTAGATTAGATTTAGGAGTTTCTTTAAGTATGCCTTTATCCAGGCCTATGCCTAGTATTGGTAAAGGAGTTCATGAACTTCGACTGAAAGATGCTTCTGGTATTTATCGAATAATTTATTTTTTATGGGAAAAAGAGCGGATTTATTTACTACATGCTTTTAAGAAAAAATCTCAAAAAACACTTAAAGCTAACCTAGATTTGGCTAAAAGACGTTTAAAGGGAGTCTTGCGATGAAATCCAGAACTAAAAACTTAGGAGTAGATCTTTCTATTTCTCCTACAAGAGTTAAGCTAGCTTATATTAAGGCTGAATTAATTCGGGCAGTACTAAGGATTGTCAAAAAAGAAAAGCTAACGCACCAAGAATTAGCGAAGCGCTCTAAGCTAAGTCGTTCTACTGTGACGGGAATTTTATCAGGTAGTTTGCAAAAAGTTACTTTAGACCGTTTGATTCGTTTGGTAGAGGCGGTGGGTTTGGAGGCGGATATTCGTATTAAAAAAGCTGCCTGATTTTGTGATTGGAAACAATATGATGAAGCAACTTAAGATGAGAAGCCCATTCAATATCAAATTTGTTTTGCTCTTGTATTCTTTATTACTCATGACCTCAATTAATACCGTGCATGGTCACGAGAAATCTATCATGTCTATAAATTTTGAAGTGGCGGAAGAATACTTTAAGCTTAAAAATAAAAAACTATATACTTCTCTAGAAGAAGCGTTGAAAAATCCCAATGATGTTTACAAACTTTCCTTGGCGCATCAAAAACAAACTAAACTATCCAAAAGAATTAAGGAGTTAACTCAGCTTTAATTTCTCTCTTTGGAAAGAAATCAGTTAACAGAATTGCCGGTGTGTAAAAAGTAAACTTAATAAGCAAGAGCGGCAGCTGTCTTACAGACAAATGAATTCAGTAGGGATTAATGGGAGTCAGTTTCTTAGTTTAATAGTATTTTTTGCTTTATTAATACCTATGTTTTTTTATGGAGAACTGATCAATTAATGTGTGATAAAAAATCGAGTTGAGCTTCAGAAGTCTTTTTTCTTCTTTAGTTGTTGTGACTAAGGAGTTAAGTTTCCAATTTTAAAAAAGGAAAGTTCTCTCTAATTAAAGGGTCCGTGATTTTTCCTTGAGGGTCCGAGCTAGCTTGAAAAAATTTTTCCATTTTTTTTAACCAATTTTCAATTGCTAGCCCCATCCAGTTTTCTTCTTTAATTTGAGAGAGCACAAACTCCATCCTTCTCCAGGCTTCTCCATAAAGTTTATCAAAGCCTCTTTTATTGCCGCCATAGAGTTTAAGCAGCGCTGCGGAAAATTGAATGAGAGACTGTAAGTACTGTCCGTAAGCGTCAAATTTTTTAGTAGTTAGCCAGACAGCTTCCCACGCTTCGTGGGCTTCCCAAAAATAGCCGTGATTAAAGAGGTCAAGCCCATAGAGGTAGGCTTGGTTTTTTTTCCAGTCTTGCGGATCTATGTAAGTTAATTTTTCTTCAACTTTGCCATAGCTATGGCCCTCTGGATGGATGCCTGGGTGAGGATCCCGCGTGGGTAAGTAGCGATAAGGAGGAAGGCTTTGTTGGCTGTAGCGCGGTGGCTTCATGGTGGCTAGTTTAAATTTTTTTTTGGTTTTATGGATCTATTTTTGAGCACTAGTTTATGGTTTAACTAAACAATCAGCTAAAACCAGATAATATTAATAGTAATCCATGTCGAAACTTGACAGAAAAATCCAGATAAAAACGCAAGTCATGGTCTAAGCAATTGACGGTTATCGGACTGTTTTTTTGCTTTGCTATCAATCAACCGTCAATGCGTTTGTTATGTGAAAGCTTTATATGAAAGAAAAAAATGAACTATTTGCCTTATAAGTATCTTCCCGTAGGGGGAACAATAGCTATTGGATTTACAAGTGATGCTCAATATCTTCTTGTAGTTTCCCACGATGGTCGTGGTTTATTTGATGTAAATTCTGGAGAAAGAGCAGCTCGTGACTCGAATGATGAAAATAGGAATGAATGGTATAGAGAATCTGAAGCAGACGGAATTGGATCTGTTCAAGGAATTCCAATTTCTATTTTTGGAATAGATTTTCCCACTAGTGATGAAGTTCTAAATAGGATTGCTCCCTTCAATGTTGATGATCAGGTTACCGAATTTAAGGGAGCCTGTATCTCCAATAACAAACAATTTTTGGCAATCGGCTATAGTGACGGGGTCCAACTATATAAAAATACACAATAATTTTTTTGGTGACGGTAAGGATAAGATGGGTCTTGTGATTTAAAGCAACTTCTTGGCCAAAAAAAACGATAAGACTCAAGTTCTGTTCTTTATAAAAATTACGGGTATAGCTTAAAAAGCACTCCAAAAAATAAACTAAAGTTTAATGTAACTAATTCTAAGAAAGCCCAGTCCTTCATTTAAAAAGGAAAAAATGATGCGATCTTTTTATAAATTGTTGTTTACACTAATGTGTTTTTCTAGCTTGTTTGCCTGTGGAGACAATACCTCCCCAGACCCTCAAAACAATCCCCCGCCACCCGATTCTACTTTTTCTTTAAATAATGCTGTGGGGTTTCTAACTAGTGCCGATGGGGGAGGCCAACTTTATGTCTTTGATGCCTTAGATCCTCAAAATAGCTTAATAGAGGTTGCTAGTGAAGTCTATGAGTACTCCTGGACTCCCTCAGCTAAGGAGCAACTTGCCTACGTTACAATAGATCCTAGTGTTGAGGGACCTTTAGAAGTTTATCTTGCCACTTTGGGAGAAAGCCCCCTTAACCTTACAGAAGAGTTCTTAGACTCCGGTGGTGTTTTACTTTATGGGGGGGGAGGAACCAGTAATACCCTATGGAGTCCCGATGGCAGTCATTTAGTCTTTATGGCGGATTCCGATAATAATGGCCAATATGAGCTTTATCTTGCCGATGATACGGGCCATGTTAGTTTACTTAATGCACAGGAGATTAATATTCGCTTTCAATGGAGTCCAGATAGTAGTCAGTTTGCTTACCTTGCTGGATCTTTAGCTGGGCTAAATCTCTATCTCTACGATCTATCTAATCCAGAGCAGCCACCGGAAAAAATTAATGACGACTTAATTGCGGGTGGCAGTGTTTCTTTCTTTGATTGGAGTCCTGATAGTAACTCTATTATCTACTTAGCTGATCAAGAGGTGGTTGGCAAAAAGGAAGCCTACTTATTGGATCTTACTGCTAGCAACATTACCAAAATCCACCCTGACTTTCCGGATGATCGAGAGGTTTCTGGCCTTAAATTCTCACCAGACAGCCATTGGATTGCTTACCTTGCCGATCAAGATACTTTATCCAAAGACGAACTCTATATTGTCAATACCTCTGACCTAGGTAACAGCATTAAAGTCAATGATGACTTTGAAGATATAGGAGATGTTGAGGACGATTATGCATGGAGCCCCAATCCCAATAATATTTATCTTGCTTACCGAAGAGATGGTGAGCCTGACAATGATCAGGAGTTTGAACTCTATGTCTATAAGCATGGAGAGGGTAATATAAAAATTAACGACGACTTTCCTAGCGTGCTTCCTGTTGGTATGGACAGAGCTGTTATAAGTTTTGCTTGGAGCCCTAATGGAGAAAAAATTGCTTACCTCTCAGATATTGCAAGCAATGATGTTAATCAGATTTCTGTCAGTGACTTAATCAGTCCTAGTAGTGAGATTGATACTACCGTCAATAATCCCTTAGTGGAGGGCGGTGTTGTGGGCTCCTATTTTCAATGGAATCCTGACAGCAGCCAACTCTTGTACAGAGCCAGTACGGGAAAACCAGCAACTTACCTAACAAGCGCTGACGGGACGGAGAGCCTTAAGCTCCATCAAAACTTGATATGGACGCAAGCGTTTCGTGGAAATCCCTTCTTTAGCCCTGATGGAAGGGCTGTTAGTTATTCTATTAGTAACAACTCTACTGACACCTATGATTCTTATCTTTATATCTTAGAAAGTGGCGAAACTATAAATTTTAAAAGTCTCTCTTCAGACTTTGAGTTTGTAGATAATATTACTTTTTCCCCACATGATTGGGCAGAAAGTAATTGAACCAAGGAGTTGAATTTTCTTTTGAAAGCGCCACTGTCACGTGATGTGCCTTGATGAAGGACTTCGTTTTTAAGTTGAACTCCAAAGCAAAAAAGGGCTTTGGTACATTGGCCGTCTCTACCTCTGTAGATAAATACTTCACAAGTCTTGTGCTCTTGGCTTTGGAAGATCAAAGCTTAAGCGTAAAAACTTAAGTGTATTGCAATCAGAGACTTGATCCCAAATTTTATGAAAATTCGAATAACAAGCGTCCAAGATTACGAGGAAATTCAAAAGATTCATTTTAGTGCTTTTCCAGAAAACGAGCGAGAATTGATCGTAAACTTAGTGATTGATTTGTTTGCTAAAAAAACGATGCCCCCAACACTATCCTTTTGGGTGGCAAGCCTTCATGCTCAAGGACTTTAATATTGGAAAATCACTGATGACGATCACTTGCGTGACTCCTTTCTGTGATCCTAAGTTATGGTGATTAAGCGATTGCTTCTGTCAGACAAGGGTTAGTTAAGGTCAATGTTTTGGAAGTTGATCAAAAATCAAAAATAAAAATATCAGGATCTACCTCAGCAGATATGCTTAGCCCCATCCTGGGTCAATTTACCTAAGGCATGCCTCTTTGGATCCAGACTTCGTAGGGTAATAGGGTATTACTCTGATCTAAATAAACCAATAGCAAAATTCCCAAAAGTCCAAAGGTGAGTGCTAATAATGCGGGTAGTTTTTTTGGGGATTGTTCCCGCGTGTATAAAACATTGAATAAGCCTATCAAACTAACAGGAATAAAAATCCATAAGGCTAAGTAAGGATTAAAGCCTGTATGACCAGAAGTATTTTGAAGGGTATAGCCTAAGATAGCTAAAATCAGTAAAAAAGCTAAAAGAGCGCTTCGTTGAATTAGGTGTTTTGTTAATAAGTTTTTCATTTTTTTGTCTTTTATAGCTAAGTGCCTTTTGATCGACATAAAGCGTTAAGTATATAAAAATACATAGCTTAAAAAAATCTGTTCATTTTTTATGATTTTTTTTGTCTATAAAAAAATTGTAACTTTCTCAAATTTACCAACCTAATTCTTGACACCCTCTTTTTAGAAGAATAAAAATTGTTCATTACTTTTAAAAAGCACTCCTATGAATACCCCCTCTAATCCTTCATTTTCTTTACCAGATCCCTATCCTATGCTTGAGGTTTCTGTAGAGTCTGAGGGGGCCGAGGGAGGGCTTGATTCTGGAGGCTTACGACATCCTAATAATCATCCTCCTTCTTCGCCTCCATCTTCCTCTCCAAACTCACTTGCGCCTAGTCAGGTTAAAACAAATGTTAGTATTTCTGATTCGGATGATTGTGTCACGGAGTTTATAAAAACGCGCCGGGAATTAGAAAAATTTTTAGAGGAGACGGGAGGTTTTACATTACAAGAGATCGAGTATCTAAGAAATGAAAATGAGTTGTTAAGGTATTTGGGCATGATTGCAAATAAATTAGCTCCTTATGGAACCCCAGGCAGAAAGGGAGTTGTTGGGGATTTGGCTAGAGAACTCTTGTATCGTTTATCAGGCTTTGGAGAACAAAGCACTGCCTTACAAAGACTAGTCAGTCAAAATCTGCTGCATCTTTTAAGTAGCAAAAATTCATCCGAACTGGGGGAAAAATTTCAACAGTTAATGACAGATCATATCAGGTTTATGTTTGCTGACACGGACCTTGCCTCCTCTGGTTGTGGGGAGGCCTCCGATAAAGCTAGTCAGGATGCCAAGGGTCACAATGGCAAAAGTGATATTGCTTTAAGCCCTACTTTAACTCAAAGTTTTTTAAGTCATTTGCCTCAATTAGAACCTGTTTATATTACGGGCAAACGTTTTCTTTCTTCCGCTAGTTCTTTTTATACCAGTTTAGAAACTTCGATGAAGAAGGGAGTTAGTGTTAAAGACTTAAGCGTCATAGATGGGAGTGGAAATCGGCAAGGGAAGCTTGGCTTGCCCACAAGATCGCCCGATCCTATTACTCATGCTTACTTAGTAGCTTCTGAAGCCTCTCTTTCTGAGGCGATTTACTATGATCAAGAAGGTCAAGTTGCTCTTCCAAAAGAGCTTCCTGACGAGGTAAATGGCTGGTGGGCAATAAAGACTCTAATTAGAGGGCTTGGAGGGGCTGCTTTGGGAGCAGGTCTTGCTGTGGGTTTAAGTGCGGTGTTTCCGACTGCGGGCGGCTTATTTGCTAAAGAGGTGATCAAGACAGGGGTAAGGACAATCGTGATTGATGGTACAGAGCTAGCTGCTAATGATGCTGTCCAAAGAGCAGCTGTTGCTTCTTTATTGGTGTTTCTTGGTATTGAAACGTCTGCAGAGAATCAATAAGGTAGCAGCCTAAGCTAAATGACATCCCTAAAATTTTTAGTATAATAAGTTCTAAGTATCCAACAGATATTGTAAGGTCTGATTTGACAGCGACATATCAATATATAAAAATCCATCTACGCAAAAATTAATTTCTGCCAATTTACCTATTCCAGCAGAGCTCTAGAAAGAGGTCAAGATTGAGAGGGTTAAAGAAGTTACTCAAGTCTTGTGATGTTTTTTAATTGCACTTTTGTTACCCAAGGATCCTCATCATTGCTTTGATCAGGATTTTATTAAAAAGGGTTTTTGAGTGTTTGCCAAAAAATAGCTCATCAACTATGGGCCATTGGAAGGGATCTTAAGAACTGTAAAATACATCAAGGAGGAGATTATGTCTGAAATAATCTGGCAACCTAATCAGGATTTAGTTGAAAAAGCCAATATCACCCGCTTCATGAAAAAGCATAAAATTGCTTCCTATGAGGAGTTGATTCAAAAATCTTGTGAAGATTCCTTATGGTTTTGGCAGGCTTGTTTGGAAGATTTAAACCTTCGTTGGCAAAAACTTTACACAAAACTCTTAGACGATTCCCAAGGTTTTGCCTGGGCCAAGTGGTTTGTGGGAGGTGAACTTAATATTGTGGATCATTGCTTGGACTACCAGGTAGAGCAAGGTCGTGGTGAGGAGATAGCTTTTATTTGGGAAGGCGATTGCGGTGCGGTGGTCAAGATGACTTATGCGGAGCTCCATAAAAAAGTAGGGCGCTTGGCTAAGGGTTTGCAAAACTTAGGCGTGGAAAAAGGCGACCGAGTGGGTTTGTACTTGCCCATGGTACCAGAGATGGTGGTGAGCTTTTTTGCCTGTCTTAAGATCGGTGCCGTGGTGATCCCTGTCTTTAGTGGCTTTGGGCCAGAACCTTTGGCGATTCGCTTAAACCATGCGGAGGCTAAGTTATTAATCACCGCCGATGGAAGTTTCCGCCGTGGTAAAAAAATTGCCATTAAAGAAAACGCCGACATAGCCCTGTCCAAGGTACCCAGTGTCCAACACGTCTTAGTGGTCAAACGTACCTACAAGCCCATCCCTTGGCAAGCTAACCGCGATCTTTGGTGGGATGAAGTTTTGGCTACTCAAAGTGAATCGGCCGAAACCGTCACTACCCAGGCGGAAGATCCCAGTTTAATCCTTTATACCTCTGGCACCACGGGGCTACCCAAGGGAACAGTGCACACTCATGCGGGTGCTTTAGCACAAGTGACTAAGGAGATTGCCTATAACTTTGATACCAAGCCGGAAGATGTTTTCTTTTGGGTCACCGACATTGGTTGGATGATGGGTCCTTGGGAAATGATGGGGACTTTGGCCTTGGGTTCTAGCTTTGTCATCTTTGAAGGCGCGCCTGATTATCCCAAGCCTGACAGGCTTTGGGAGATAATCGCCAAACACAAGGTGAGTATCTTTGGTATTTCCCCCACGGCCATCCGTCTATTAATGAAATCGGAAGACACTTGGCTAAAGAAACACGACTTACAAAGTCTAAGAATCCTAGGCTCTACAGGTGAGCCTTGGGATCCAGCTTCTTATCAATGGTTTTTTGAAAAAGTGGGTAGCAAGCGCTGTCCCATTATGAACATCAGTGGCGGTACGGAGATTATTGGTTGTCTGTTGGCGCCCTTGCCTATCCATCCTTTAAAACCTTGTAGTTTGCAAGGCCCGGGGCTGGGCATGAATGTGGACGTCTTTAATGAAGAAGGTGAGACTGTGCGGGGAGAAGTGGGCTACTTGGTTTGTAAAAATCCCGCTCCCAGTATGACGAAGGGTTTTTATAAAGATCAAGAGCGCTATCTAGAAACTTACTTCTCTAAGTTTAAAAACATTTGGTTTCACGGAGACTGGGCCAAGGTGGATAAGGATGGTTATTGGTTTATTCAAGGGAGAGCAGACGATACCATTAAAGTCTCCGGCCGTCGTACGGGTCCGGCCGAGATCGAAGCGGCCTTGATTAAACATGAAGCCGTTGCCGAAGCGGCGGCCATTGGAGTGCCCCATGAGATTAAAGGGGAGACGGTGGTGGCTTTTGTAGTTTTAAAGAAGGAGCCAAGGGATTCGGAAATTTTGCTTGCCGAGTTAAAAAAGCAAGTGGGGGATTTGTTGGGAAAAACCTTAGCTCCAGAAAAAATCTATGTGGTGCAAGCTTTGCCCAAGACTCGTTCGGCCAAGATTGTGAGGCGAGCGATTAAAGCAAAGTACTTAGGAAAAAGTTTAGGGGATCTTTCTAGTGTAGAAAACCCTGAGGCTTTGGAGGGAGTGCCGGTAGCTTAGAAAAAAATTTGTTTCTTGTACTTAGTTTAAAAAATAAGAAGGCCTCTCTATAAAGGAGGCCTTCTTAAAATATTAGCGTTTTGAAACTAATTAAGGATTTGCTGTACAACCTCGATCCGTTTGACTTCCGTCATCGTTGACCGTGGTGCCACCGCTACAACGGTAATTACTTCTCATTCGATGACAATCGGTCGTGCCTCGGCAAGTGCAGGCTAGCAGTCCATGATCTGGAGTGCAATCACGACCTTTAACTATTTGGTCACCTTTTTTGTTTTTAAGTTTATTAGAGGCAGAGGCATTGACTCCGCTATCACCGCGGCTTTGAGCCTGGACATAAGAGGAAGTGCCTGCTCCAATAAATAGAATCATAACAGC
>JAGRNM010000059.1 GCA_020440745.1 Deltaproteobacteria bacterium | reverse complement strand
AGATGATACAATAGGTTCAGGAGGAGGTAGCTTTGGTGGGGACGATACATTGCCACTACCATCCTATCCAGAGCCTCCTGGTGGCTCAGTCGGTGATGGACCTATTGAACCATAGGGGATCGTTGAGCCTACGGCTGATGACCAGGATCCTGCACCCGAACCTGGTTTTGAACCTGAGCCTAATTGTGAAGAAGGTGACTGTCCGGTCACTTAATGATTTTTTTACTAATATTACTAATACTAATATAAAAGTTTAGATGGAGAACTTTTTTGCAATGGTTTTCTAAATAATCAACCTAAAATGCTAGCTCTGTCTGAATTAGGAATTAGTATTTGTGCTTATCAACGGCAATTATGGTTGCTAGCATGGTGGCGACGAGTTTTTCTTGATTATTGTTATTAATGTAAGCATTGGCGTGACAGACTGAGAGATTTTTCCCCGCTTTTGTCACATGGCCGCGAGCTATCAGTTGGGTACCTTTTGCTGGAGAGAGAAAATTAACTTTATACTCTACGGTCAGCACTTCCTTGCCGGAAGGTGCCAAGCTTAAGGCAGCGTATCCACAAGCGTTGTCTAGACAGGTTGCCACCGCACCGGCATGGAGAAAACCATGCTGCTGAGTCAATTGGGAACGATAGGGTAAAACAATCTCCACGCCCCCTGGTTCTACTTTTGTTAGTGTCGCTTCAAAAGTTTTCATCATTGGTTGATTTTGAAAACTTTTGCGGACTTTGGGTTCAAATTGAGGATCAGATGGAGTATGCTTCATCATGGGTATTTTTGGGTTACTTGGATTAATGGACTTATAGCAAGTGTTTCCTTAATAAGGTTTCTACTACTAGAATTTTTTTTAGATGAAGGTATGATTTTGAATTAATTTTTTAGATCTTGGTCTTGAAATAAAACCTTCGTCTGAGTTACTAAGTCTGAGTTACTATTAATTAGATACTATTTAAGTCTGGACTTGACCCCTTTAATGATGGACAAAAACTCACAAGACCATATCAAAGCAGTAGCGATATCAGAGATCCGCTCTCCTCGACTTGCTGTAACTAAGCAGTTTTTTGCTGTCCATGAACTTGACCAAACAAATCCAATACGTCTTGTGCACCCTGATGACAAGGGCAACTGGTTAGTCTACTTTGGTATAAAAGGAGAACGCTACTACTGGGTTGTCGTTGTTAAACTTGGTGAGACCGAATCGATTGCAAAATGGGGTTATTGCAATCCACACTCTGCAGTATACCTGCAAATCATCAGCTCTATACTCAAACCAGATGCGATTACCGCTAAGCTGGGACTTCAACCCACAAGACAATACGAGAAGGGAAGTCTAAAACAAGGAGTTGCAGGGACTCGCCATGGGCAGCGATATGATACTAGCTTATGGCGTTATGAAGAAAATCTGCCATCAGCCACTGACTTTGACAAAAAACTCAACTCCTTACTCCAAATTTTAGTTAAGAGAAAACAAAAACTAAAATCCCTATTGGATAGCTGCTCTATAGGTATCCAGGTAGTGCATTACGTGCAAGTGGACTACACTTGGGGATGGCATTTGGATAAGAAACAAATACTTTTGCTTAGTCAACTAGGTGTAGAACTGGACATCGATCTTAATGCTTCTGGCCCAGATTTGCCGTAAGGCCACTTCAGATGGAGCAAAGTAAATTGGATTCTGGCAGAAATAAGTTCAGTTCTATCTTTCTAAAATGAGAGCTCCGTCTGAAGTGGTGCTTAGTTTATTGGTTGATTGATGATCTTCTTTGGGACGATTATTTATCATTTTAGCATATTCATAAATCAGAATAAGGTTATAATAGGTCTAGGGCTTAAAAAGTTAATAGTATAATAGGTGCAAGTTATTTTTATCCTGCCTTTAAACTTATAGAAATTCTTTTTTCTTTTGATGAACCTAAAGATGTTGGAGAAAAAAGCGTTCAAACTAATCTCATTCAAAAAACAAACGAAATAGATGAAACCGATAAAGATAGTAGGAGTGGTGATTATAAATATAAAGAGTGTGTAGATTCTCAGAAGCTTAGGACTAAGGTTTTAAAATTAAACGTCAATCCAATTAAGGTTGATCGCGAAGATGTGCGAAAGGTTTTAAAAGTTGTTGGGAAAATTCTTTCGTTTTTAGAAAATAAAACCGAGGGTAAAGTTATAGCATTGCCTATTGAGTTTAGATGTGGAGATGGTTAAATGAATTTTTTTGATTTAGTTGATAAATACACCTCTGTTTATCTGTTAAAGAGACCTGAATTAATCCTGTTTTCTAATCTGATTTTTTAATAAGACTTCCATAGACAAATTAAATTTGAGAATGGATCAAAAAACTTTGTCTCCGTTAAATAGACAATTATTCTTATTTATGGTGAGCTTGTCGCCTTAATTTTTTCTATTGCTGGACCAAACACCTTAATAATTTCAGCAGGCTCTAGCCGATAGGAAGATGATTTCCCCTCATAAAAACCATAATGGCGAATCATTGGAGGCATTAATTCGGAAAAAGTCATGGATTCACCCCTGCTGTTGCTTACTACAATATTTTTACTAGCGTAGCTCCCATCTCCAAAGGGAGACTCCTTAGTGCCCTGGGTTTTTATTGTTTTTAGGGTAAATTTTTCCCCTTTAATATAAAAATCTCCTTCGTAGCCCATATCAGCATAGGCCTTAGCGTATTCAAGGGGGAGGGCTAATAATTGATGAGTGTATCCCTGCTTAAGCACGTAGATATTATCTTTAACTAAGGTGTCGATTAGTTTTTCCTCTTCTCCTAAAAAACCACTCTTCTGCATATCGTATTCTAAGGACTCAATAGAACGCTTACTAAGCTTAGTTAATTTTTTAATAGTATTAGTTTGGTTAAGCCCTCCATATTTAAAACCTTGTTCGCTAGTTGTTATTTCATGCTGATCAATCCCAAGTTCTTTAGGAGTAAGCTCGCGTTTAAAACTAATTTTTTTTAAAAAAAGCGCATCTCTAAAGGATAGTTCTAAGGTGGTGGCGTCGTTGCTCATGATCACTAGCGAAGGCTTAGATTCTGGATCAGGCTTTGTTTTTTCTAATTTTAATGGTTTTTCTGGTTGTAGACCAGTGACATACCGATCAGGGTCTAAGCTGCCATAAAAGGCTAGAAGCTTTTTTTCTTGTACTTTAGCAAGGAAGGACTGGGAAGGGGCAAATGGAAAATCTACGCTTACTTGATAATAGTCTGTATTTCCTTGAGAGAAAATTTTCTTAAATCCTGCGGCATCTAATTTTTTGCTTATAGTGTCTGCAATGGTAGTCGTTGATTTATTTTGATCAAAAGAAGTTACTCCAAATCTGATTTTTTCTTCAACTTTTTTGCCTGAAGACTTTTGGTAAGATAGATGTAATTCCCATAGTCTTCCATCTCGGGTTGAGGCAAACTCAGTTATAGAAAAGTCTAGACCCTCTCCACCTGATCCATGAGTTAAGTCATAAAATAAAGTTTCTTTTCCTGAAATGGCTTCTGTTAGGATTAGTTGTTGTTTAGAATTATCTAAAGAATAATAAAGGTTTTGTCCTTCATCCATGCCTAATAAGGCAAAGTTAGATAAATAGCTATTTTGGGGCTCCCTGATAGCTGCTTCTTTTTTTTCTGAGTTACATCCTAGAGGACCTAAGAAAAAGGATCCACCTACAGTAGCTATCCCTGCTGTACTGCCAAAACCCGCAACGTAGATAGGGGTGGCCGGATTGAGAATGATAAGAGGTAAGGTAAAAGGCAAAGTAAGGTAAGCGGCAGCTCCTCCAATCAGTGTTTTTCCTTTCCAACTGAAAGAATCCCAAGTCTCTTCGGCTTTTTCCATGCTTTTTAAAGTCCAAGCCTTGCCTTGATCCCACCAAGAGTCTGAAGGAGCTATGCGAAGCGCCTCCCTTGCAAGAGGATCCAATAAATAAATTATTCCCACATTACCAAAAAATTTTAAAACTTCGCGGCTACTATCATTGGCTTTTCCAAGCCAAGGGGAGTCTTCCACTATTTTCTTATATTTTTTTAAAGCAAGGCCTAGAGTCTTTTCTTGGTCGCTTGAGGAGTTTTCCTCCGAATAGACTTGGAGTAATCCCTGGTTAGCCCATTGAAAAAGTTGAGAAATGCCGTTGACCATTTGTGAAATCTAATAAAAGTATAAAAGAAATTAATTTTTTTTGAGGCTTAAATAATTAAGGTGCCTTTTTAGTCCCATTGCCAATCTCAATATCGGCCTTTTTAGCTTAAGGTTGTGAGTAAATTTTAATAAGGTCGGGAGATTTTTGATGGCTAGCTAAGGCTTGATTTTTTGACTTAAAATAAGCCCAACTGTTTGGACTTATTTTGACGAAAAGCTTGTGTATTGAGTCTGGGAAAGGCTTTGTCTAGGTTTTCTTGACGACGGATCAGGTAAAAAAGCGATTTTATTTGATCGTAAAAAGCTCCTTCGCCTCCCATGCGTTTACCGAAGCGACTTTCGTTGAGTTTGCCACCTTTGATATGTTTGAGCCGGTTGAGGATTTTTTCTTTTCTTTCGGGATAGTGGGCGTCCAGCCATTGGGCAAAAATTTCTTTTAAACCATAGGGTAAGCGTAAGCAGGTGTAGCCAGCAAAACTAGCGCCTGCCTGGGAGGCGGCTTTTAAAATGGACGGGATTTCCATATCATTAAGTGCCGGTATTAAAGGAGCTACCATCACACCCACTGGGATCTTAGCTTGCCTTAAAGTGTTGATAGCCTCTAAGCGCGCCTGAGGGGAAGAGGCTCTGGGTTCTAACTTAGAAGCTAAATGGCTATCTAGACTGGTGATGCTTAATAAAACCATCACGGCTTGCACTTGAGCGAGGGGTTTTAAAAACTCGATATCACGAGTGACTAAGGCATTTTTAGTAATGATGATAACGGGGTGTAAGAAATCGGATAGGACTTCTAGACAGCCTTGTGTGATTTTTAGTTTTCTTTCCAAGGGCTGGTAAGGATCAGTGACGCCACTCATGGCTAAAACTTGTGCTTGGTAACTAGGTCGGCTCAAAGTTTGCTTTAAAAGTTGTGGAGCCTTTTTTTTGGCAAAAATCTTGCTCTCAAAATCCAAGCCGGCGGACAAACCTAAGTATTCATGAGTGGGTCTAGCATAACAATAACTACAGCCGTGTTCGCAGCCCCGATAGGGATTAAGACTTACTTCAAAGCCTACATCAGGACTTTGGTTTTTGCTTAAGATAGAACGGCTTTGGTCTAGATAAACCTGGGTCTTAGGTTTAGAGTGCCAATCTTCCTGGATTAAGTCTTCATCTAATTCGTAGTCTAAGAGCTCAAAGCGTCCTGCAGGATTAGTATAAGCGCCTCGCCCTTGTTTTTTTAAAAGACTAGCTTTGTTAGTAAGCAATGTTGCTTATGCTCCTTAAGTTTAAGTGGATGCTTTAAGTATTCTGCTAGCTTTTGGCTTTTTGTCAAATAGAACTAAATAAGATGTTTCTGATGGATCAAAGGAGCGGATGGTCTTTAAAAACAAAATTAGGATCCGGCCTCCTGTCTTCTGACTTAAATGGGGACCTTGTTTTTGACTAGAGACCGGATCCAAAAAATAAATGAGTTTTAGACTATTTTTAGAAGAATACTTTACTCGGCGATGATACAATCGTAATCAGTAGAATCTACAGTTAGGCTTAATTGCCGGTTTGTTCCAGAACCCGTGGTGCATACATTGCTAAATAAGACGGTTTCTCCTTCTTCTACTATGGTAATTTCTACACTATCATTAGCTTCGTCTAGACTCCATTCGATAGAAGCAGGAATTTCGTCCGTACTATCAATGACAAAGCCTGTGTAGTCTTCGTAAAAACCTAAATTTGCATTAGGTTCGCCGTTACTTTCGCAGACCCAAAGTTGATTGGTCTCTATCACTATATCGTTAACGCATCCCACAAGGTTGAGGTTAGGATCTTCATTTTCATCTCCTCCGCAGGCAAGAGCTCCGCTGCTTAAAATGAGTATACATAAAAAACTAAAGACTACTTTTCTTAGTTTCATTTTTTTTAACCTTTCCAAAATGATTGATTTTTTTAATAAGCTGTATTGTTCTATTCAGCCTAGGGTAAGTGGAAATATTAGACTGAGCTTTTCATAGTTTTGTTGCCAAAAATTTTAATAAAATAAAAAGATCTTTGTTTTTTAATGTCTTATCTTTGTAAAACCAAAAGACTATTTCAGTTTGTTTTCTTTGTTTTTATTCTTTGCTTAGCTGGGGCTCTCTACGCCAAGTCTTTAGCTTATTTAAGCCCTTTGGGTAAAAAACCCGATTGGTCTGAGTTGGAAAATTACCAAGAAACATGGACAAAAGAGGCTTTTAGGAAAGTTTTAGAAGATATCTATGCTCCTGAGGGTGCTTCTCAAAAATATATTTCTATCTATCAGGACTATGCTTTAATTCAAAAATTTAAAGATGACCCTCAAGAAAAATTTAAACTTAAGTTTGCCAAGTCTTCTTCAAATGTAAAAAAAGCTTCTCCCAAAAGTTTGGTTAATAAGCCTCTTAATGGTCTTAAGATCGCCCTGGATCCTGGTCACATTGGTGGCAAATGGGCGAAAGAAGAGGGGCGTTGGTTTAAAATAGAGACAGGTCCTTATGTGGCCGAAGGAGAAATGACTTTGGCAGTTGCTAAGTTATTAAAGGAGGCCCTTGAGAAAAAAGGAGCACAAGTTGTCTTGTTAAGAAATAAGAATCAAGCGCTAAGTCCTTATCAGCCTCAGGACTTAAAGGAATTGGCCTTGCAAACAATTCAGAAAAATTTTTTTGAAAGACAGAGTTGGGAAAAAGCTTCTAATCCGGAAAAAGAAAAGATCTTGATGCAAAAAAGTCGGGCCTTGGCCTATCAGACGGCTGAAATTAGAGAACGAGCTAAGTTGATTAATGACCTTATTAAACCCGATTTGACTATCTGTTTACACTTTGATGCTGAGTCTTGGGGGGATATTCACCATCCTAGGATGGTGAATAAAAATTACCTTCATTTAATTATTAATGGTTCTTACTTAGAAGAAGAATTAGCCTATGATGATATTCGTTTTGAGATGTTAAAAAAACTTCTTAGTCAATCTTATGAAGAAGAATTGGCCCTTTCTAAGGAACTTGCCTTATCTTTGGCTAAGGAAACCGATTTGCCTCCTTATATTTATCTTCCCAATCCTAGGGCCAAAGCTATGACTCAAGATGGCTATGTATGGGCACGTAATTTGCTGGCTAATCGTCTTTATCAAGGGCCTGTGCTTTATTTAGAACCCTATGTCATGAATAGTCAGGAATTTTATGAGAGAATCAAAGCGGGTGAGTATGCTGGCAAGCAACTAGTTTATGGCAAGAGTCGTAAGAGTCTTTTTAAAGAGTATGTCGACGGAGTGGTGCAAGGCTTGACCAATTATTATCTTAAATTTGCTAAGGCCAAAGCTTTAGATCCTTGATTAATTAGGTCACGACTTTATTGATAGTTTAGAAAAATCCATTGGGCGTAGGTATTGGATAGGGCATGAAATAAAATGCCAGCGCTTAGATAACCGGTTTTTTCTCTTAGCCAACCAAAGGCTAAACCAGGAAAAAAAATAGCAAAGTGCCACCATTGTAAAGTCATCAGGCTATGGCTAAAGGCAAAGATTAAAGAAGTTAAAATCCAAGCAGGTCCTAGACGGGCGCCTAAGATATTCCAGGGTTTACC
>JAGRNM010000058.1 GCA_020440745.1 Deltaproteobacteria bacterium | reverse complement strand
TAAAACGCCTCCAACGCGGTACCGGCTTCCGCCAACGGTTCGTCGCCAAACACAATGGTGCTGCGGTAATGCGTTCTCAGCAGGAAGAACCGCAAGCGCTCGCCGCCCTGAGCCTTAATCAAGTCAGCCAAACCACCAGCACCCTTGGAACGGCTAATCTTTTCGCTGCCACCTTCTGATTCACCCTTTTCTCGATCCGATTTGCCGCCCACTTTTCCCGCCGCGGAACTGGCTTTCATTAAGCCGTTGTGCATCCAATAACGAGCCATCGGTTTGCCGTGGCAGCATTCGCTTTGAGCGATTTCGTTTTCATGATGCGGAAAAATCAGATCTAATCCGCCGCCGTGGATGTCAAACGATTCGCCCAGAATTTCACGGCTCATAGCGGAACATTCAATATGCCAACCAGGCCGACCTTGACCCCAGGGCTTGGCCAAAAAGGCTCTCCTGGCTTAGCTTTTTTCCAAAGAGCAAAGTCTAAAGGATCCCGTTTTTCTTCTCTCAATTCTACCCTAGCTCCGGCTTCTAAATCCTCCAATTTTTTCTTAGCAAGCTCTCCATAAGTGGGAAACTTTCTCACAGCAAAAAAAACGTCTCCCCCTTGAGCATAGGCTAAGTTTTTTTCTTCTAAGATTTTAATCAAAGCTTGCATAGAATCAATATAATCGGTGGCACGAGGTTCTTCGGTGGGTTTTAAGACCTTTAATTGATCCATGACTTGCGCATAGGCTAAGACATAACGCTCGGCTAATGCCTTCCAAGGCTCTTGATTTTCGGCAGCTCTTTTTAAGATTTTATCATCAATATCAGTATAATTGCGCACATAATGGACCTGATAGCCTAAGTGTTTTAAGACTCTAAAAACCACATCAAAGACTACAGCAGCCCTCGCATGACCTAAGTGGGCCTCATCGTAAGTGGTAATACCACAGACATAGAGTTTGACTTGGGGTGGATTTTGGGGCTTAAAAATTTCCTTCTTACCCGACGCACTGTTGTAAATACTTAGCGGCATGCTGAAAGCGCTCCTTTAAAGCTACACTATCAAATAATTGAAAAACTTTCACCAACTCTGGTCCATGCTCTTGCCCGGTTAAAGCAAGCCTAAGTGGCATAAAAAGTTTTTTACCCTTAAGAGAAGAGGATTTTTGTAAGTCTTTTAAATAAACCTTAAAGGCTTCTTCCTCAAAAAAACTCTCTGACTTTAAGGAACGAATCGCTAATTGGATCAGGCTCAAGCTTTCTTGGTTTTTTAATTCTTCTGGCCAAGGTTTATGATGAAAGTCAGGAAAAACCTCCAACACCTTTAACCAATCGCCAAGCTCATCTAAACGATGAAGATTATTTCTTAAATGGAGAATTTTTTTATCAAGTCCTTCTGCTTCAAAAGCTGGAGGCACAAAGGGTAAAGCCTGTTCTAAAAAACTCTTTTCAGAAATCGTTCTTAAATAATGGGCATTAAAAAAATTTAATTTTTCAAAATCCATGACCGCAGCATGACGGGCCACTTTTTCTAAATTAAAAAGACCAATCATTTCTTCTAAAGTTAAAACTTCTCTTCCCTCAGGAGGTGCCCAACCTAAAAGCACCAAACTATTTAAAATGGCTTCTTTAACATAGCCTTGTCTTCTTAATTCTCTTAAAGAACTAGCGCCATGTCTTTTACTTAAGAGTTTACGATCCGAACCCAAAATTAAGGGAAGATGGGCCGTCTGAGGTATAGAATATCCCAAAGCCTTCCATAACAATAATTGTCTAGGAGTGTTGCTTAAACCATCTTCCCCGCGAATCACATGGCTAACCTTTAAGTCCCCATCATCCACCACCGAAGTAAAGAGATAAAGCGGAGATCCATCGCTTCTTGTCAAGGCAAAGTCCCCAATCTCACTACCAGAAAATTGTTTTTCTCCCCATACTAAATCATGAAAGGAAATATTGTCTTCTCCTACTTTAAAACGCAAAATATAAGGATCACCCGCTGCAACCTTGTCCTGGCTCTCTGAGGAAGAC
This sequence comes from Deltaproteobacteria bacterium, assembly GCA_020440745.1. GTDB lineage: Bacteria > UBA10199 > UBA10199 > DSSB01 > DSSB01 > JAGRNM01. The sequence goes on along the minus strand of JAGRNM010000058.1, from coordinate 5,708 downwards.
AAAGACAAACAAGTCCCTTCATAACGATAAGCCCTACCCTGGCTTTTGGCCTTAGCACGGAAGTTTTCAATGGTTTCTTTAGAACAAAAACAAGGATAAACTAAGCCCTTGGACTTTAGAAGGTCTAACTTTTCTTCATAAAGGGCCCGACGCTCACTTTGTCTGAAGGGCCCTTGATCAAAATCAATACCCAAAAATTTTAAGTCCTCAAAAATGCCTTGAATAAATTCTTCCTCAGAACGCTCCATATCGGTATCATCCAAACGCAAGATCAAGCTTCCACCCTGCTGACGAGCAAAGAGATAATTAAAAAGCGCAGTCCTTAAGTTGCCCAAGTGCAAATACCCGGTAGGGCTAGGGGCAAAACGGACTCGGATGTTGGATGGTTTTGATTTAGTCATAAAAGTGATGATCCTAACAAGACTACTGCCCTTACTGCAATGCCTTCTTCTTGACCTGTAAAACCCATACTTTCTTCTGTAGTAGCTTTGACACTGACTTGATCCAAAGACACTTGCAAAATCTTAGCTAAGTTTTCTCTCATGCTGGGTATATGCTTAGCTAGCTTGGGCCTTTGGCAAATAACCGTGGCATCTAGATTGATAAGAGAAAAGTTTTTTTCTTGAACTGCTTGATAAACCTTAGACAAAAGCTCTCCACTATTAGCGTCTTTCCATTTAGCATCCGTATCGGGAAAAAAATGGCCTAAGTCTCCCAATGCTAAAGCCCCCAAAAGTGCATCACTAATAGCATGAAAAAGTGCATCCGCATCACTATGACCTAAGAGACCTTTTTCAAAAGGAATCTTCACGCCTCCTAAAATAAAATCTCTCCCCTCTACCAAACGATGAACGTCATAACCTTCTCCTAGACGAAAATGACTTTTCACAGATTGCCTTTCTTCCCAAGCTAGAAGCGCCCTAGCTTTTTCTAAATCCTGATCACGAGTAATTTTAAAATTTTTTGAAGAACCCAAACTTAGACTTACCGGATATCCCCTTTGCTCTAAAAGACTGGCCTCATCGGTTACACTTAAGTGCTTTGTACTAGCCCAATCTAAACTCTCTATTAATACTTTTTTAGCAAAAACCTGTGGGGTCTGTACGGCATAAAGGGATTCTCTAGACAGGGTCTTAACTACTAAAGACTTTTCATCCCCTTCTTTTAAAGTATCCGCTACCGGCGTAGCAGCTACCGCAGCTCCTGTCTTAAGAGCTGATTTAAAGGCCTCTTCAGCAATCTTAGCTGTCACTAAGGGCCTAGCCGCATCATGAACCAAAACCCAAGCGATGTTCTCAGGCACCTTAGCCAAACCGGCTTCTGTACTGTCTTGCCTTCGACTCCCTCCCTCCACCACCTGCAAGGCTTTGCTAAAGTGAAGTAATTTACTCTTCCAAACCGACACAAAATCCTTAGGCAAGACTAGCACCACACCTTCTACCCAATCCAAACTTTCAAAAAGAGCCAAAGAATGCTCCAAAACACTTTTGCCACCTAAGTCCAAGAATTGCTTAGGCTTATCCGAGCCAAAACGACTTCCACTTCCGCCTGCTACAATAATGGCCCAAAGAGATGTTGAAGAAGGAGACATAAAGAAACAAATAAGTTTAAGCCTTTTTATTAAAGTTAAGAAAGTTCTAAAGCACTAAACACTAGCACTCACAACCATAAAAAAAACCCCGCCAGGTTTTTGACCTAACAGGGCTTGAACACGTCAAACTTTAATAGCTTAGAAAGCTTAAGCTTTAAGCAGCTTGGCTAAAAATACCATCGATCTCGTCTTCTACTTCATCTTCTTCTCGAGACTCACAAACAGCCAATTCTTTTACCAAAAGACTTTTAGCCGTATCCAACATCTTGCGCTCGCCAAAGCTTAATTCCTTTTTGCTCTTAAGCAAGGTAAGATCACGAAAGACTTCGGCAATTTCGTAGACACTGCCGGTTTTGATCTTATCCATATACTCACGATAACGGCGATTCCAGGTTTGGCTATCACTGGGCATCTCGGTACGACTAAGCACATCATAGACACCTTCGGCCTCTTTATTACTAATCACCTCACGTAGACCCACCGAATCCACATTGGCCGTAGGTACTAAGATCTTCATACCACTATCTAGGATTTGGAGCACATAAAAGGTTTGCTCCATTCCTAAGATCTCTTTACTTTCAATGCTTTTAACCTCTCCCACACCGTGGGCAGGGTAAACAGCCTTGTCTCCTACTTGAAAGGGCAGATCACGAAATTCACGACTCTGTTTAGACACGGGAGGACCTCCTTTAATTTCCTAGCGGACGACTAGCGTCAGGTTAAAAAACAAGTTCATTAAGTTAAGCCTAAAAATTAAAAAGTTTCTCAATCTTTAAGCTCAAGGCTTCGGGCATCTAGCACAAAACGGCTATTTGCGTCAAATTGACAAAAGCTTTTTATATAAAAAAGATGAAAAATTAATAACTATTTAAAATCATATAGTTATTAAACTTTATTAAAGTTTTAATTTATTTTTACCCTTTAATCCCTTAATAGAGCTTATCGTCAAAATCTAAAATAGGTTGTGAATTTTTTGCTAAAAAATGATCTTTTTAACATACAAAATAAATTCAACACCTTCCTTAATAAGCAGTCTCCTATTCTTTGACTTGGAATCTAAAGGGGATTAGAGAAGGCCCTATGGATCTAATCCAAAAAATTAAGGAAGAAAAAAAAAGACTTAATGCCGTTTTAGTAGCTCACTTTTATCAAGAAGGAGCCATCCAGGATCTAGCCGACTTTGTAGGAGATTCCCTGGCGATGGCTCAATATTGTGAGACTTCTGAGGCCCAAACCCTGGTAGTCTGCGGCGTACGTTTTATGGCCGAGACAGCCAAGATCCTCAACCCTGAAAAAAAAGTCTTATTGCCCGACCTAGACGCCGGTTGTTCTTTAGCAGACAGCTGCCAACCCAAGGCTTTTGAGTATTTTAAAAACAAACTCAAAGATCCCTATGTGGTCATGTACATCAACTCCAACCCAGAAATTAAAGCCCTATCCGACGTTATTTGTACCTCTAGTAATGCAGAAAAAATTATTGCTAGCGTTCCCCCAGACCGCACCATCCTTTTTGGACCCGATCGCCACCTAGGACGCTACCTTAAGAAAAAAAGTGGCCGCGACATGGTGCTTTGGCAAGGAGTCTGCATTGTCCACGAAACCTTTAATGAAGAAAAATTATTAAAGCTCATGTTAGAACACCCCCAAGCCCAAGTCATTGCCCATCCAGAATGTGAAGAAAACATCCTCAACCATGCTCACTTTGTGGGATCGACAGCGGCTCTTTTAAAATATAGCCAAGAAAATAAAGCCCAAGAATTTATTGTACTCACAGAGTCGGGTATTTTGCACCAGATGCAAAAAGCTTCTCCCCACAAAACTTTTATCCAAGGACCGGATGACAGTGGTTGTAATTGTGCTGAGTGTCCTTATATGAGGCTTAATACCCTAGAAAAACTCTACGAGTGTTTAAAAAACGAAAGCCCAGAAATTATCATGGCCGAAAGTTTAAGACTAGAAGCCCAAAAACCTCTAAGAAAGATGCTAGAACTAAGCCGCTAGACTTTGAGGTTTAAGGATTTTTTATTATTTTTTTATAAAACAATAAAAAATCAGCAACAAAATTTTAAAACAAACGATAATGTAGCCGCCTTATCCTCTCCCCATAACGCAGCTTTGATAAAAGAGGAAAAAAAACATGCTACCCTTGATCTTACTAGGCTCTATCACCTTAGGACTTTCTGCTTGTTCTAAGGAGGATGAGGATTCTGCTTCATCTACCAACAATCAAAAGACTCCTGAATATACTTTTGAAAAACTTGACCCTAAACTTGCATGGACCTACTTAGGCTTAAGACTTCAGGGTGTCTCCCCTCAAGAAATCGACCAAGGGGCTTCTCCCTTACCCGCCCCTCAAAAAGATCTTCCCCAAGCTGGAGATCAAGTCATCAGCGCTTATGAAGTAGAAGAATACTTATTACGTCATGCAAATACCTACCCCAGACTAGCCTTTTCCCTTTTCGGAGAAGATCTCCCTTGGAAGTCCTGGACTTTTCTCAAAAAAACAAAAGAAGAAGTCCTTGCTAAAGAAACAAGCTACGAACTCACCTTTCGAAAACATATTCAAAAAACTAGTGCATTTTTAATAAACCAAGGATTTTCACCAGAAAGTGACGACTTTAAAAAAGCACTCGCAATCGGCTTGTTTTTCCTCACTAGTAATTCAAGGAGCGAGGGTAAAAGCATAGAAGATCAAATTGGTTCATTAGTTAAACAAATTCAAGCATTAGGCTTAAACTTTGATCTAGCAAAATGGGTTAGAGAAGCTTTAAAAAGCAAAACACCTAATGGAGAGGAATCTTTTATTAAAGGTCTGCGTCTTGAGTCTGATTTAGACCAAGAGCTTTCTTGTGTAGAAGCCCTTCAACAGCTCACTGGTGACTGTACGGAGTATTCTAAAATTCTTTTTGCTGCTCTTGAATTGGCTGGTTTAGAACCCTATTTTATCTTTCAAGATCCCTGGCAACAAGAAGACGATCCTTTTTTTCGAAAAGTTCGTTCTCAGAATTACGCTTATACCCATATGTTAGTTGGTATACGGTTTAAAGAAGCTTGGCTTTTATTAGATCCTGGAAGAAGGAAAATCATATGGGTAAAAGATCACCCCCCCCATCCAGGCTTAAGCTTTAGTCCTTTATCAATGCAAGAATACCTTGCCAAGGACTTAGAAAATCAAGCAGTGAGCTTTGCTAAAAAGGGACAGCTAGATCAATCAATCCTCACTTATCAAAAGGCAATTAGTTTAGACCCTAATAATCTGAGCGCCTTATATGGAATCAGCATAGCCAAATTAGACGCAGGAAAAATACAAGAAGCCTTTCAAAGCCTAGAACAAGCCATTCAAAAATACCCTACAAACAAGCAATATGTCTTTCCCCATGCTTATTTTATAAGGGGGACCGCATACTTAAGACAAGCAATAGAGGACCCGTCAAAATTAAAAGACGCAGTTAAAGACCTTACAGAAGCTATTAAAAAAGTCCCCCATGCAGACACCTACCTTATAGCCTTAGGAGGCATTATCTCTCCTAATGCTCAACGATACTTAATGAGCCAATTTCCCAATCTCAATCAACAAGAAATTGGCCGGTTAAATTCCTTATTGATTGCTTGTCTTTACTGGGAAGCTGGCTACCCAGAACTTGCCAAAACAGGGATTTTATCCTTCTTACAGTCTGGAGATATACCAGAAGCAGCTTTATTGCTGGAAGATCAAGACGGTTTCTCAGAAGAAGTAAAAAAGTATTATTACGAACTTCAACAAAATAAGAACTAATTAAGACAAGGACTTAAAAAGACGCCCAAGAAATAAGAGGCTTAGACCAGACAATAATATCAATATCGTAGAAAAAGAAACAGGTCGCCCAGCAGTTAAATCAGCAATACAGGCTCCTTGCGTAAAAATAATATTGCCCCCTGGTCCAATCACACCAGGACCACCCGTCCCTGTACCAGAGTTGCCAAGAGTAGATAAAGAATAAGACAAAGTATCAACTACTTGGGCGCCACAAGCATCGACACAGACTACCTGGATCTCATAATCTCCAATAGCAGTGGCCTGAAAACTAGCTGCCCCCATCGTATCAGGATCTGTTAGATCAAAAGTAATAGGACTTAA
>JAGRNM010000057.1 GCA_020440745.1 Deltaproteobacteria bacterium | reverse complement strand
ACAATCCTATTCAACGGGCTTTTTGGATGCTTTTGGCGGCCTTGCTTTTACTTAGTCTATGGGATTTAATGAGTTTAAGAAAACTACCAACTTTAAGTCTAACACGGGAAATCCCCTTTACCTTAAGTCACCAAACTCCAGTTAAAGTTCAACTCACCTTAGGACCCAGACCAAATTGGATGAAAGAAATCAGCCTCTATGATTTTTATCAAGACTCCGTACTAACACAAGGCTTACCGATTCAGGTCCCTACCGATACTCAACATACCTATCAATTAAACTACCGTTTGACGCCTCTTAAACGAGGAGAACTTAATTTTTCAGGTGTGGAAATGGAGATTAAAACTCCTTTAAAATTTTTTCGTCTAATTACTTTTCAAAAATTAGCTCAAGTCTCACAAGTATATCCTAATTTTTCTATGCTTCCCTCCTTAAGTCTTCTTAGTCAACCTAAGGCCCACGTCAGTGGTTTAAGGCTTAGTCGTCAACGAGGTTCGGGAATGGAATTTCAAGAACTCAAAGAGTACGAATGGGGAGAAGACTTAAGACATATTGATTGGAAGGCAAGCTCTAAGTCTCCCACTAAACTTTTCAGCCGGGTTTACCAAGAAGAACAAGGACAACAAGTATTCTTTCTTTTAGATTGTGGCCGCAGAATGCGCAATGAAGACCACGACTTTAGTCTCCTGGACTTAAGTCTTAATGCCATGATTATGCTAAGCTACATTGCTTTAAAGTCAGGAGACCAAGTAGGATTTCTTAGTTATGGAGGCATTAGTCGCTACCAAAAGCCCTTAAGAGGAGTGGGACAGTTACCCAAGCTATTAAAAAGCCTTTATGATCTGGAGCCTACCTTTGAAGCTAGCGACTTTTTAGAAGCCAGTCGCGAACTTAAAAAACATCTCCAAAAACGTAGCCTTTTGGTAATCTTAAGTAATCTAAGGGATGAAGAAGCCCCAGAAATTCAAATGGCTTTAAAGTTACTTGGCAAACATCATTTGGTGCTCCTCGCTAATCTTCAAGAACCCGGCTTAGGAAACTTACTAAAAAGACCTATCCAAAAAGTCGAAGAAGCCTGGACCCTAGTGGCCGCTCAATTTTATCAAAAAAATAGACAAAAATTATTACAAAACCTACGCCATCAGGGTATTCATTGTCTAGATTGTGAAGCCTCTCAACTAGCCCTTTTACTCAGTCAAAAATATCTAGATCTAAAAGGTCAAAAACTCATCTAAGCCAAAATGACCCTATATGACCCTACGTTAACTTATCCACTAGCTTATCCACAGTTGGGGATAAGTCCAGCAAGCTCCACAAAGCCAGCCCTTTTGTATTCTGCTATTAGCTTGAAGAGAAATAAATCTTTCAAAAAACTCCCTCTTTACGATACACGAGGTGAAACGATTTCAATTAGGAGAAACCATCATGCCAGAAGCTCTGATTGTCGACGCTGTCCGCACCCCTAGAGGTCGCCGAAATGGAAGTTTTAGGGAAATCCACCCCATTGACCTTGCTAGTCTACCCTTACTAGAACTAGAAAAGCGTCTTAAGCTAGACCCCCACTTAGTTGAGGATGTCCTCTATGGCTGTGTTTCTCAGCGGGGAGAACAAGACAATGTTATTTCTAGAGAGGCTGTTTTGGGAGCTGGCTGGCCCATTGAAGTCCCCGGAGCCACTCTTAACCGTTTTTGTGGCTCGGGATTGAGCGCTGTCAATCTGGCAGCCCATACTATTATGGCGGGTATGAGCGAAGTCATGATTGGCGGAGGTGTGGAACACATGACCCGTGTGCCCATGAGTATTAATTTTGATATGCAGGGCTCCAAACTCACCGAACGTTTTAATCTAGTGCCTCAAGGTTGGAGCGCTGAACTCATCGCCGAAAAATATCAATTTAGCCGCACCCAACTAGATGAGTTTGCTTGTCTATCCCAAGAAAGAGCAGCCAAGGCTTGGGAAGCAGGCTACTTTAAGCATTCGGTTTTTCCCGTCCAGGTCACTTTAGAAGGAGAAAGCAAAACCATCAGTCAAGACGAACACTTTAGACCTGGCACGACGGTGGAAAAATTAGCTCAATTGCAAACGGTTTTTAAAAGCGATGGAGTCATCCATGCAGGCAATGCCAGTGGGATTGTCGATGGAGCTACCGCCGTACTACTAGCTAGCCCTCAGGCCTGTCAAAAACAAGGGTGGAAAGCACGGGCTAAGATAGTGGCCACCGTAGAGGTAGGCAGCGATCCTATTATGATGCTTTTGGGTCCTATTCCTGCCATACAAAAAGTCACTCAAAAAGCAGGACTCAAAATTGAAGAAATCGACCTCTTTGAAATTAATGAAGCCTTTGCCCCTGTTCCCCTTGCAGTGATGCAAGATTTAAATATCCCTATTGAAAAAATCAATGTCAATGGAGGTGCCATTGCCTTAGGCCACCCACTGGGCGCTACCGGTGCTATGCTTTTGGGAACCGTCTTGGACGAACTAGAGAGACGGGACCTACGCTATGGCTTGGTCACCCTTTGCATTGGTCACGGCATGGCTGTTGCCACCATTATCGATCGTAAAATTTGACTTCACCCCTAGGCTCATAAAAGCATGTTTTTTGATTCTCTATCCCAGGCAGCCACTTTATTTTTTAAAAGCTGGTCCTTAATGGGCCTAGCTTTTTTATTAATTTTTTACGGCTTATCAGAGTGGATGCTTAAAAGAGCAACCCCTGATTCCCAAGAAAGCAAGGGAGCCGGTCCCGGTTGCCTAATTAGCCTCCTATCCCTTCTTATCCAGAGTTTAGGCTTAGCCTTTCTTTTAATGCTACTCTTCCCTCTTCTATCGGGTCACCAAAGCCAACTCTCTTGGTCCATAGTAGAGCCCATGGGCTTTATTGCCTTAAGAGCCGCTCTGATGATTACCTTTATTCTAAGTCTGATTACTTTTATTCCCTGGATTGGAAGCCTCTTGGCTAATAGCCCCAGTTTAGAAAGTTTTTTAGCCTCTAGCTTATGCTACTATTTTATTTTGCCCTATTATCTAGAACTTTATTTTGGAAAAATAGATTCTGAACTTTCTTTAAAACCCTACTTAGTCCTAGCCTTACCTTTTTTAGGTCTTGCCTTCTTAATAAGAATCCTAAGCGCTTGTCTAAAAAAAGTACCTGGCATACTTTTTATTGAACTAAGCTTCAGTTGGTATTTATTTTTAGCCTTAGTAAAAAGACTTTCTCTTAGCGGCTACCTGTTTTAAATAAGAAAAATGGAAATCGATCTCAAACAAGCCAACCAAGCCATGGCACACACCCTAGGAAACACCCTGGGCATGGAAGTCAAAGAACTTATTGATGGTCAAGTCACCATCACCATGCCGGTAGACCAACGACATCATCAACCCTATGGTATCCTCCATGGTGGTGCCAGCGTAGCCCTCGCTGAAACGGCTGCCAGCCTAGGAGCTTGGAAACTAGCACAAAAAGATAACAAAGTAGCCGTAGGGCAAGAAATCAATGCTAATCATCTAAGGCCTGTTCAATCGGGCATCGTGACTGCTAAAGCACAAGTCATCCATCACGGAAAAAACTCTCAGGTTTGGGAAATCAAAATTTACGATGAAGAAAAAAAATTATTTTGCATCTCTCGCTGCACTCTAGCAATCATTGACCCTCTACAACTTAGAAATAAATAATTAATCAATTATGGAAGCCATCACCCAAGGAATCCGCATTAGCGTACAGACAGAATATCTAGAAGACCAGTCCCAACCGGACCAATCTTTTTATCTTTTTGCTTATCATATTAAGATAAGCAACCAAAGCACACAAAGCGTCCAACTTATTAGTCGCCATTGGATCATCACCAATGGTGAAGGAAAGAAAGAAGAAGTACGAGGAGAAGGTGTAATTGGTCAACAACCCTCACTAATGCCAGGAGAAAGTTTTGAATACACCAGCTTTTGTCCTTTAAATACTCCTATGGGCACAATGCAAGGTAGCTATTGGATGGAAATTGAGGGTGCCGAGGGCTTTAGAGCAGCCATCCCTAAGTTTGAGTTTAAAAATCCCTACACCTTACACTAAACTCGGACTATTTTTGGATTGTTTATTTTCTACTGTAGTGGACAAGGGACTTCCTAAGGATTTTTAAATGCAATACCGTCTTCTATTTACTCAGGGCCGCGCCCCTTTGAGTCTGGCCATGCTACTTAGCCTATCCATGGTCTCCTTGGACGTTTTATTAATTAATACAGCCATGCCTAGTTTACTCAAAGACCTAGGTGGACTACCCTTTTATTCCTGGACTTTGGGGGCTTATAGTTTGGGCAATTTTGCCATGCTGCCTATCTTTTCTGTCTTAGTTAGCAAATGGGGAGGGAGAATCTCTTTAAGTATTGCCAGCGTTTTTTTTGCCCTAGGCGCTTTGATAGGCACCCAATCCCCCAGTATGGAATGGATCTTTGTAGCCCGTTTACTCATGGGCTTTGGAGGTGGTGGGTTTTTAGCGATTCCCTTTGGTTTAATTAATCGACACTTTTCCCATCAACTAAAACCCATCGCCATTGGTGCTCTCTCTAGCGTATGGGCCTTAGCAGCTTTAGGCGGCCCTGCCCTAGGTGGATTGATTTTAGAAAAACTAGGCTGGCGTTGGATCTTTGGTCTACACTTACCTTTGACCTTGGGTTTATGGTTATTAAGCCTGATCGCCCTAAAAAAAGAAGGCCCTCCAGAAAGCCCCCAAAGTAAGGTTAATTATTTAAGTTCGCTTATCTTTGCTAGTTTAAGCGCCTTATTACTTTATTTTTTTGATACCGATCATATTGCTTGGCCCGCTTTTTTAGCTTTTCCCTTACTCTTAGTCTTTTTTTATTTTTGGGAAAAAAACCATACTAACCCGGTTTTACCTATTAAATATTGGAAACAGAGCAAGCACTTAAGAAAAGTTTTTTTAGCCATGGCTTTAAGCGCCCTAGCCTTTGGAGGGGCCGAAGGATACCTTCCCTTAAGCCTCCAAGGTATTTGGGGCTATAGTCCTTTAGAAGCAGGCTTAATCCTCACGACGGGAAGTCTCTCTTGGTCTTCTACAGCCCTACTTCTTCCTAAATTTTATGGAAACCGCCTCCGAAGTCCCTCCCAATGGGGAACCCTCTGTCTCCTAGTCAGTATGTTATTATTAATTTTGGTCCATCATTTAGATCTATCGGGATGGAGCGTGTACTTAAGTTTTCTCCTATCAGGCTTAGGCATGGGACTTATTGTTCCCACTTATAATACTCTAGCCTTGGATGAAAGCTCTCAAGAAAACGAAAGTGCTAAGGGTTCTATGTTACTAGCCATGACTTGGGGATTTTCTTTAGGCCCCCCTTTAGTGGGGCTAGCTGCCCAAATAGGTTTTGGACAAAGCTTTCAGGCGCAGGATCTTAATACCGGCTCTTTAAGCAACCAAGCTCTTCAGGCTCTAAGTCAAGGACTGCAGTTTGCCCTCATGGTTTCGACAGTGCTTTTGTTATTGTCCTTAGCCTTAATCTGGACTCTTCCTAAAAATAGACAAGCCTCTACTCATTAATTGATAACAAAAAAAGTAAGCATCATCTCTTAACTAGATAAAATACCCCGATAAAACTCTTCTTAGCTTAAAAAGTCTTTTTTAAGCTTATTCAAAGTAGACATGGGTATTTAAAATAGCAAAAAGGATCAGTCCTTAAGACTATTAATAAAAAAGGGAGAGTACAAAGACTCTCCCTTTTTTAAAAATATTTTGCTTAAATTAGCTCTTAGTCACGACGACGACGGAAAGCTGCCAAGCCTACCCAGCTAAGGAGTATTAAACCCCACGCAGAAGCTGGACCTGCTACGCTAGCCAAGCTACAACCTGCACCTTCGATATTAAAGGGAGATAGGGCTAGGTCTTGCTCCGAAGTAGCAGGAGGATTAGCAGGAGCTGGAGGAGGAGCAGCATCCACACTAGGAGGTGGAGGAGTTACACCAGGCTCATCAGTGACTCCACAACTAGTATCTTCTACACAAGAAGTTGTGGTCTCAGCATTTAGCTCACATTTACCACAGGTACCACAAGGAGTACCTACAGGAGCGGCATCCACACTGCATACTCCCTCCACACAAGTAGAAGTTGTACATACATTACCATCGGCTTCACAATCAGAGTCAGTAGTACACTTAGGAATGTTTTCTTCACAACCAGGAATAACTGTGGTCATACACTGACCATCTTGGCAGGCCATGGTGCTGCAAGCATCCACTGTGTCCCAACCTTCACAATCTTGTACAGTTTCGCACTCACTAAGGCTACAACCTGGAATAGGAACGCCAGTATCGACACAACTGACACCGGGAGCTCCGCTACAAGTACAAACATGATCGGTACAGGTGCTAGCCTCAAGTTGTAATTCTTCATCATAGGGAGGGGTTAGCCAAGTACCCGATGCACAGGTAGAATCGTCAACACAGACATCTCCCACAGTACAAGGGTTGCCATCACACTCCACTTCCTTCCCTACATTTTTAGGATCATCACAAGGATTAGGAGGTTGTAGTTCTGCCACATTGTTGGAAGGCAGTCTTGTCTGAGAAAAGCCTAGCTTAGGAAGCGATAAGACCATAGCTACCAAAACAAAGGTAAAAATAAAGGGTTTACATAACAATCCCAGATTAGGGGTGGAAAGTCGCATTTTTATCTCCCTCACAAAAAGGTTTATATAATTAAAAAACAGAATCTAAAGGAACTTAAAATAGAAGTTAATTTCTCAAAAAACCGCTCAAACCTTATGCTAAATTATCGGCCATCCTAGCTTAGCGGTTGCTTATATTGTATACTTCCCGTTAATTTTCTTAAAAAAATAGGCACCCTAGGCCTTGTATCCAGACATTTAAATTTTATTTTCTCTTTTGGGATTATTGATTTTTTTTTAATAAAATACAAGAGACAATTTTGTAAAATTTTAACACATCTAGTCAAAAGTTAAGCATTTTTAGAGTCCACCACTTACTCTTGTTTAACTATTTGATTTGATTTTGGCTTTATTTAAATCAAACAAAGTTCTCCCGGACGACAGGCGTGACTTTCCTTCATACCATTCAAAGCTATTAACCAAGTAGCCATAGCCTGGGGATAGGAGGCTAAAGAAGGAACAATGGACTTAAAAAGAAGACTAAGTTTTTGCTGATAAGAAGATTCTCCCGTATAAACCTGTAGGCGCAAAAGATTATGGGCAGCTACCCCACTAGCGCTGGGTAAAGCCCCATCTAAGACTTCCTTAGAACGATAAATTAAATCCTTACTGACTTGTTGCGTTAAAAAATAGCCTCCCTCTTGTTTATCCCAAAACTTTTCATCCTGCTCTGCTTGAAGCTTTTGAGCCAAGTCTAAATAAGACTTATCCCAATCCTTTTGATAAAGCTCAATAAGTGCTTGAATCCAAAAAGCATAGTCTTCTAAACGGGCGGCAAACCTAGCCTCACCCTCACGGTATCTAGCCAAGAGACCTTCTTTTTTGATTAAATGTTTTTCTAAAAAACCAGAAGCCGCTCGCGCCGCCTGTAAATACTGGTCATCCTTTAAAACTCGAGCTGCCAAAGCCATGGCTCTAATCATAAGACCATTCCAAGCCGTCAAAATCTTGTCATCCAAGTGAGGAGGAATGCGTTTTTGACGAAAGGCTTTTAATTTTTTCAAAGCCACTTGGAGAGGGCTTGAGTATTTTTTTTCCCAGTAAGCAAAAGCTTTTAAATTAAAATGGATCTTACCTTCAAAATTTCCCTGTGGAGAAAGCTCAAAAGCTTCCGCTAAGGCTCTAAATTCAGCCTCGCTTAATAAAGCTT
>JAGRNM010000056.1 GCA_020440745.1 Deltaproteobacteria bacterium | reverse complement strand
ACTAGTCACTTGGCAGGCTTTAAGTCAAAAAGTGCAAGCTGCCTTAAAAAATACCATCAACTACGGCACGCCTTTTGATGGGGAGCTTGCGACCTCGGATTCTGTTTCCGATTCTACTCCACAAGCTAGGATCTTTGACTGGCAACAATTTTATTTTTGGGATCCTGACCAAAGTGGGGCTTTGCCCTTAGGGAATATTAATAGTTGGGGTCTTTTACACCATAGTCAAAAGGCGGTTTTTCCCAATTCAATGGCGGAAAAAATTTACTCAAGTATAAACAACTCATCTTGGACGGAGACTAAAAAAACTTTGCCTTCTCTATCGGAAATTCTCAACCAAGAAGCCGGCTATTATTACGACACCAATAACAACGACTATTGGTGGCAGCGAGAGCCTATCCAATACTATGCTGTCAAAAGGGAAAAGCTTAATCAATTTGGTCAAGTGATTCAAAGCGACTACGCTTATTCTGATTTAAAAAGGGCCAATCCTAGCCTGAAGATTAAAAGCACCCTTAGCTATGATGATTATGCTCTCTTTGTCACCCAGACTACGGATTATTCCAGCGCCAGCGCGAGCCTTAACACCCAATTTACTAACGACTACCAGGCTCTCCAAGTAAGTCAAGTTTGTGATTACAATGGCAATCTTAATGCTGTGCTCTTTGATCCCTTAGGTCAGGTGATGGTGCAGTCCCATTGGGGCAGTGTTGGGGGAAAAAGCGCTGGGGACATGAACCTAGCCCAATACCAACGCTATCCTCTCTTAAAAAAATTAAAGGAAGAGGCAAAAGAAAAGGGCAAGACCGCTTCTTTTAGTAAAAGTGCTATTCAATCTCACTTTAAGGATCACAGTAAATGGCAGGCCATCTTAACAGAGCCCGCCGCTTATCTCCAGGGCGCCACCCAATTTTTTTATTACGACCTCTTTGCCTGGCAAGAGCGCGGCCAGCCCGTGGGCGCTATTCAACTGCAAAGACAGATTAGTTTAAGCGAAGAAAACGCTTGGCAAAAAAAATCCCAAGATGCGCCACAAAGCCCCATAGAAATCCACCTAAGTTATCAAGACGGCTTGGGCCGGGTCATTGAAAACAAAAAGCAGACCACTGTGGGCAGTCTTAGCACCTGGCCACCGGCTAGTGGGGATTCTAGCACCTCAAACTCCCCACGCTGGATTTGCACAGACCGCCGCGTCTATAACTCCAAGCATCAAGTGCTAGAAGAATACCTGGCCTATTATGCTTCGGTTTCTAAATATCAAAAGCAAAGCCGATTGTTAAAGGCCCAGCTAGTCTGTCCGCCGGCGATATTTCATTATGACGCCTTAGAGAGACCCTTGCGCCACAATACTTCGAAGGGTTTTTTAACTCAGAGTCTTTATACCCCTTGGGAAGTATTAAATTACGACGAAAACGACAGCATCCTGCAGGCGCCTTATTATCAGGCCTTTATGAAAGAATACCCACAAGCTACCAATCCCATCCAGCCCACCCACCAGGCCCAAAAAAACGAATACCTTGCCTTAAAGCAAGCCGAGCTTTGTTACAATACCCCTAAGACCTCTGTCTTGGATAACCTAGGCCGAGTTGTGCGGACAATTCACGACAATATCGGGGCGGTGCCTGAAGATGCCTTTAAAGAAATAGCTCAAGATAGTGGTTATAGTTCTCAACAAATCTGGCTAGGCTTAGTTAATAATAACCTCTTGCTGCCCATAACTAAGCTTAAGGCACCCAAGATTAAAAAGGCCGCTTGGATTAATCCCAAAACATTTAGGCCCGACACGGAAGCAGGCTATCAGGCGCTCAAAAAAATTGAACAAAGTTTGCCTACTGATCAGCAAGAAATTTTTCAGCAAGCTGTCGAACAACTCAAATCCGCACGCCTGACTACTTTAAATGTTTTGGACATTCAGGGGCGAGCTTTGGCGCAAGTCGATCCCCGTTTATTATTTGAAAATATCGCCAAGCAAAGCGACTTGAGCAATTTTAAAACTGTCTACGCCATGAACGGTGTGGTCATGACTCAAGACAGCGCTGATGCAGGCACTAGCACCACCCTCACCAATGTCTTTGGCAAGCCCATTTTTAGCTGGGACAGCCGGAAGTTTTTGCACGCCTTGCAATACGACTCACTCCAGCGTTTGGTAAAAAAATACACCTATGGCGGGGATGGAAGCACCCAAAACAATCTTAGCGAATTCATTGTCTACGGTGATACGGTCTCTTCTAGTAGTCTGGAGGGCGATAATTTAAACGGAGAGATTTATCAGCATTATGACGGGGCAGGTTTGGTGACTCACTTGCTTTATAATTTAACCGGGCAGCTCTTAAAGACTCAGCGACAATTTAGGCCCGATTATCAAGTGTCTGCCAATTGGACGGCCAATAAGCAGACCGCCGTCCAAAAGTGTCCTGCCTATGTGACGGAGTATGTTTATGACGACTTAGGCCGTTTGCAGGCAGAAAAAACTCCTGACGGTAGTGTGCAAACTTTGCAATATAACCTAGCCGGACAGCTAAGTGAGCTTAAGCTAAAAACCGCCTCGGGATCCGAGGAGTCGGTGGTGAAAAATATTAGCTACCAAGCCAGTGGCCAAGAATCGCAAGTGGACTATGGCAATGGGGTCAGCACCCAATACAGATACGAGCCCACCACCGAGCGTTTGTTAGAGATCCGGAGTATTACTACCAATACTATTAGAACTACCTTACAAGCGCTCAACTACATCTATGATCCAGTGGGCAATGTCACCCGCAGTATGGATAAGACCTGGCAGTCGGTTTTTTCTTACAACCAAGAGGTCAAGCCTATTTCCGATTATCGCTACGATCCTTTATACCGTCTGATCTTGGCCACCGGAAGGCAGCATCCTGCATTGGCTAAGCCAGGTTCGGGGAGTAATAAAGGACTCCGTTGGATCCCTGCTTGTCCAACTAATCCCAATGATCAAAAACAATTAATACAATACCGCCAACACTATCACTACGATGTGGCTGGCAACCTTGGACAGATCCGTCATTTTACCCCCATTAAGAATAAAAGCCCGGCTTGGACGCAAAATCAAAAGCTTGCGAATAACTCCAATCAACTTCGAGAAGTGACTTATGGCACTTCTGCTAAGGCTTCTAAGACTTTTTCTTACGATGGCCACGGTAATCAGCTTACTTTAAACAGCACTAAGCCCAACTTGGCTTGGAATGAGTCCAATCAGTTAAGCCAAGTCACCATCATTGATCGGCCCAAGACAGAGTTGAGTGACACGGATTATTATCTCTACGACAGCGCTGGGCAGCGGGTGCGCAAGGTCTCCCAGCGTTTAAAAAACCAGGGCAAGACCTTAGAGGTAGAAGACAAGCTTTACCTAGGATCTTACGAAATCAAAAGAGTCTACTTATGTCCGCTTGCACTTAAAGGCGATTTTCAAAAAATTAAAGCAAATTTAAATACTGCTGAACTAGACCTTAGCAAGCTTAAGACGGATCTAGAACAGGATGGTGCTAGTAAAATTCTTGAGAGACAGAGCCTTAAACTCAAGCAAGGGGAAAAATTATTACTCTTATATCATCTCTGGACCCAGGATGATTTAAATCGAGAAAGCACCACCGCTAATAAAAGCCAATGGCGTTATCAACTAAGTGACCGGCTTGATTCCATCAGTTTGGAATTAAATGAACAAACTCAGTTAATTTCTTACGAAGAATACTTTCCCTACGGAGGCACGGCTTATGTAGCGGGCAATCAGGCTATTCAAGTAGCTATCAAAGAATACCGTTATTCCGGCCAGGAAAGAGACCACAGCACCGGACTATACTATTACGGCGCCCGTTACTACGCCCCTTGGTTGGGAAGATGGTTAAGCCCCGATCCCGCCGGAACCATTGATGGATTAAACCTCTACGCCTTTGTGGAAGGCAATCCGATTACTTTTAGGGATGTGGGAGGGATGGGGAAGAACAGACCTATAAGACGCCCGCAAAGTTCAAAAAGAAAAGGATTAGCACCTTCAATGCATAAGGTGTCGGCAAATAGGCCTATTAGGTCCAAATCGTTAGAGAGTTTTAGTAGCTTGATGAAGCGTCCGAATTTTAATGAAGGCAAAAAAAAGGCTGCTGCAATTGAATATATACTAGCCTCACAACAGAAAACTTCTCAGCAAGCCACTAAAAAAACAACAAAACAAGAAGTGAAGAAAAAAATAACGCAATTAATTAGCTCAGTAAATCCCGGAAGAAAAGACTTAGCGGCACCTCATCGGTTTCCTTATTCATTAATTAGAGACATTGTGGCCAGTGCTAGTCGTGGAAATGGTACTAATAGTAATTCTGTGGATACATTATATACTCATCTTAGTAGGGCGAGTCAAAAGGCAGAGGCCTTTTTTGAAACAAAGAAAAATGCTGCCATCTTGGCAAAGAATTTAGAATCTCAATCACTTTATGATGCTCTTATAGAAAAGTATAGCCAATCTAGGGAAACGCTCAAGACAGCTTATGATGAGTATAAGTTGTCTCCTGCTGACAAAAGTGCTACTCACTTAGTAGTAGCCTTTAATAATTTAGCCTCAAATGCTCCTGGCTATGGTCCCCATACTACGTGTAACTTACCTGTTTCGGATTCCTTACACCTCAATGTGGAAGATTCTCCTGATTCGATGGGCAAGTATCCTTTAACACCTAGATCAAAAAGAGCTCTTAAGGCTGCCGTTGATATTCAACAAGATTACCCTGATATCTGGAAAGACAAACGCATAACATTACCCGTCGATAGTAGTAAAAAGAACTTAGTCACTCCTACAGGAAGGTTAGTCCCGCTTTCTGACATAAAGTTCAGAAAAAGCCTCCCCAACATACCGGACTATATACCTAAAAAAGTGGTAAATATTGGAGCAAGAGTAGTGCAGGGAGTTCTTTCCATACGAAACTAACTAGACCCCTTTCTTTTCACTCACAGATAGAGGGATCAGGTCCATCCTTGACTAGTGCTAGCCCAAAGACCCAAGAGGACAATGGGTGAACCCCAGACTCGATCTACCTTGACAGGTTTTTAAAATTACCATACTTTTAAAGCATGCAAGCAACTACTATTAAGGTAGAAGGCGTTCTACTTAAAAACCTTAAAAAAATCATTCCCTCGAGGCAAAGTATTTCCTCTTTTGTTAGGGATATTTTGACCAAAGAAGTGGAGCGTCATCAATTAATTAAAGGGGCCGAGGCCTATGCGGACTTTCTCAAAAAACATCCTGAGGAAGAGGCTTGGTTAGAAGATTGGGAAAAGGCGGATTTGTTATCAGCTCCTAAGCCTAAAAAGCGTCGTTTAAAAAAGAGGAAAAATTAATGAAACGTGGGAGCCTTTATTGGGTCAACTTAGAGCCCAATCATCCGCCAGAATTTGGTAAGGTAAGGCCAGGTTTGGTCATCTCCAACACGGAGCAAAATTTACGCCTTTCCACTTTGGTGATCTTGCCGGTCTCCAGCCGGGCGCCCGAGATTTGGCCGCTTCGCTTGGGCTTTAAATTGCCTAAAGGCAAAGTTTCGTTTGTGGTGATTCCTGGTATTCGTCAGATTCATCAGGGTCGTATGCTAGAAGAAATTGGGCAAGTGTCTGAGAAGTTTTTGGGGGAAGTGGAAGAAGCTTTGCAGCTTTATTTGGGGGATTAATTTTAAAATTTTTTTTTTGAAACCCACTACCCTGTTTTTCTAGTCAAAATAAAATCTGTGTTTCTTTTCTAATTCTCATAAAGTTCCATGGTATCCACGATTTTTTCTAAGTCTTGCAAAAAGCTAGGAGTGCCTGCCTGAAGGATTAGATGAAAGTAGGGCAAGGTCTCGTCAATTTTGGTTTTGCCCGGATACTGGGTCTGTTGATAATAGAGGTCTGATTTTTGTGAGACCCACCAAGGGTATTCCTTGCCAAAGAGTTTTTTGGTGACTTGTTTGTTGCCTTTTTTCAAGTCCCAACCAGGATCACCTTGCTGGTAAGCAATGAGGCGTAGGCTAGTTTCTTGGCTGGGGATTTTGCCCTTTAAGCTCAAATTTTTAATAGGAGCAATAATATATTCTTCTTTACCTTTTTGCGCTCCCTTCATTTTAACTAAATAAAAATCCTTAGGTACTTTTACTCTTATTTTTTCTTCACTAAAGATAAGGTCTAAGACTTCTTCTCTTTCTTTTAGTTCAAGGGCCTTACCGGGAGTAATAGTCTTGAAAGCTTTTTCTAAAAGTTCGGACAATTGGTTAAAATTTTTGGCATTGTCGGACTTAATAATTGCATAAGCAGCTATGTGAAGCTGTTGGGAGTCTACTATTTCGATCTTAAAGTTAGTACTGCTTAAAGTTTTTGGTAAAGACTTTTGGCTCATTAGATAAACTTGCCAGTTTTGAGGGCTCTGGATTTTTTTAATCTCAAATCTTTCGCCTCCTTTATTTCTATTAGCTTCGAGGAGCAGGATCGCTTGGTTTTCTTCTTTTGGATTTAGACGAGTAAACTTTTCTTCAAAAAACAATTGAATAGCATGAGGGCCTTTTTGCCAGGTAAAGACTTCATAAAGAGAGCTTGCCGGATAAGCTCTCTTTAAGCCCATGGGTAAGTTTAAGCTAAAGCGTCCCTCTAAAATAGGAGTTGGGCTTGGAGCTAGCTTTAAGTCTTCAAAAGCAAGGCTAGGTTTTGTGCTAAGAAGACTCAAGAGGCTTCCTGCAAAGACAAAAAGGATTAATTTTTTTTTCATCTATGGCTCCTATTACTAGGCTTAGACTCTTCTTTAATTGGAATATGTTAAGTCAAATAAATCAAGTTACTACGCTTTCCCAAAATAATTTTTCTCCAATTAAATAGGTTTTAATATTTTTTTATAGACCCTAGCTTGGGCCTTGCGTTACGGCATGCTAAATTGTTTTTAATTAATAATTAGCAAGGTTCTCCATGAAAAATATCAATCCTTTTCCCGCCTGGCGTTACAATACTCAAAAAATTACCGACCTCTCCCAAGTCTTGGCTCCTCCTTACGATGTGATTGGGCCCAATAAGCGACAAAAGTTAATTCAAGCCTCCGATTATAATGTGGTGCAAATTGACTTGCCCGAGGCTCCGGAGGGTCAGGATAAGTACGCTAAAGCTGCTCAGATCTTTGAGTCCTGGAAACAATCAGAAGTTTTAAAACAAGATCAAAGTCCAGCCCTTTACTTATATTTTCAGACCTATACCTTAGAAGATGGCCGTACTTTTACGCGCAAAGGCTTTTTTGCCCGTAAAAAATTAGAGGCCTTTGGAGAGGGTTCGGTTAAACCCCACGAGCGTACCTTTGAAGGCCCTAAGGCCGATCGACTTAAACTAATGCAGGCGACTTCTGCCAATCTTTCAGCTATCTTTGGGCTTTATACCGACCCAGAAGGGACTTCTTCGGCTATTTTGACCGAACTTGCCCAAGGTGAGCCCGATATTAAGGTCCAATGGGAAGATCAAGTACATCAATTATGGAGAGTCCAGGAGGAGGGCTTGATAGCTAAGCTTTTGGATCCAATCCAAAATAGCTCAGTTTTGATTGCGGATGGTCATCACCGTTATGAAACGGCTCTCAATTATCGTGGGCTCCGTCGCCAACAGTTGGGTGAGGGTGCCACCGGAGAGGAATCCTTTGAGGGTGTTCTGATGTATCTTTGTCCTTTAAGTGACCCCGGATTGATTGTTCTGCCTACCCATCGGGTCTTAGCCGCTAGACCTTCTGTTTCTGAAGAAGACTTGCGGCAGAGATTGTTGGGCTTTGGTACCCTCCAAGACTACTCCTTGGATCAGGTAGAAGACTTGATGAAAGACTTAGAAGCCTTGGGAGAGACTCGGGCCTTGGCTTGGATTGATGGAAATCGGGCAAGCCTTTTTGTTTTGGATGGAGAAAAAATTACTAAAAGTAAAACTTTAAGTAAATTATCCCAAAGATTGCAAAAA
>JAGRNM010000055.1 GCA_020440745.1 Deltaproteobacteria bacterium | reverse complement strand
TAGGTTAAACGTTCTACTGACTCTTTTTTCTGATTCCTCTAAGGCTAGTGAAAAAGCCTTTACTCGCCTGGACTTGTATCCAGAGGATGAGGACTATATCAATTGGGATTTTTCTGCCCAAAACTATATGCAGTGGGTGCTTTTCTTTGATTTAGTTTCAGAGATTTATCCTGATTCTTATGAGCGTGATACTTGGTTGCAATACTATCAACAAAGCTCCTTGGATGATTTAGCCCCCTTATTTGATAGTGCTTACGAGTATATTTTGGAAGACCCTGCAGGATATTTAAACTCCATAGACAGTATGCCCTTGCCTCTAAGAGAACGTATGATCAAGCTTTTAGCTTTGACCTCCAACACCTATACTGACAAAGATTATTATGGGGCCTTAGTGGCTAAGATTAATGATCCTTCTGTTATCAAACCCCAATCAAGTCAAAGTCCAGAAGAGCCTAGTTATAGAATTGTTGTAGAATGGGAAGAAGTGCTTCCTGAAGCTCCTGATCTTTCTCCCTCTCCAGATACTAGTCTACCGACAGAAATTAGAATATCAGCCGAGACCCAAGCCATGTTTTTTCATTATTATAGTGGTCTTGAGCCTTTGCAATGGAGTGAGGCTAGCATCATAGCTTATGCCGAGGTTTTTAAACCATCGAGTGTAGTTAAGAATGACATCGTAAAAAACGCGGCTATCTACTATTGGTTAGCTGGTCAGCCTGAGCAAGGAGAGAAAGTATTAAAAGCAGAATTAGAAAATTTTCCGCTTCAAATTAATATCAAAAAAGGTGATTTTACCTTTTATGCAGCTTACTTGATTTTAACCGACAGTCCTCAAGTCCAAGAACTTCCTGAAGACTTGGTTCAAGCATTTTCTCAAATCTCAGCAGAAGGGGTCATCAACTTTACAGAATTGCTCAAAGTATTAGAAGCTTGGACCGCTAATCAAGAATCAGTGGCTTCTGTGGAGCAAGATCTCTACGCCAGGATAGAAAGTCAGTTTCTCAAAAAGGGTTTTCCTAAATTCTTTCATAGTGCTTTTTATACCAGCTGGGCCGAGTCTCTCCGGTCTAGAGGGCAATACGAAGAGGCTTGGGAAAAATCCCAAATAGCAGACCAACGCTACCAAGAGTGGTTATCAGAAGAAGAAGTGCCTCGTCCTACTTGGACTAGT
The DNA here is from genome assembly GCA_020440745.1 of Deltaproteobacteria bacterium. Taxonomy (GTDB): domain Bacteria; phylum UBA10199; class UBA10199; order DSSB01; family DSSB01; genus JAGRNM01. The sequence continues at coordinate 6,977 of JAGRNM010000055.1, read as the reverse complement.
TTTGACTTAGCTTTAAAACTAAATAAAAAAGACTTTTTAGACCAACACTATCCAAACTATCTTTCTGGTCTACAAAGATCCATTGGCAGTGATCATCAGCGTAGTTCTTTTTGGACTGAACTAAGGGAGCTTCGGGAGTACCATAAAAAATTTGGAAATGATCAGACCCCTGTTTTATCTTTAGAAGGTGTAAACCCTACTCAGGCCTTAACAGTTCTTTTATCTACGATGAACTATCCCCGATCCTATGCAGAGGCCCAAACTTATTTGCGGTCCTTTCGTAGTTTTGAAGCCTACGTTGGTTTTAAGTATCGTCAAAGCCCTTTAGAAAGCCAAGTGTCTGCCGCTATTTCGGCCGAATCTGGAAAAGTAGAAGAAGCCCGGAAAATCTATGAAGAACTTATTTTTGATAGGCCCCTTAGGCGCGAGTCTTTGGCAGAGTTAGATCCTGTCTATATTAGTTTATATACCTTGTTAAAATCACAGGGTGATCTGCTAGCTGCCAAAAAACTAAGGCGCCAATATCTTCAGGCTAATCCTGGGTATTTGGTTGAGCTCTTATCCGAAGAGTCTAAGATTTGACAAAGCAGCTCTTAGCCGTCTATCCCTCTTGCCCTCTTCCTATTAATTAGGAAGCCAAATTTCTTTGACCCTCAAATATTTTTAAGGAGTTTTTATGAGTTCCGACATTAAATCCAGCAATATTACTTGGCATCACGGCCACTTAACAGCCGAAGAAAGATTTAAAAAACTGGGCCAAAAAGGCGCTGTACTTTGGCTGACGGGTCTTTCTGGTTCGGGTAAGTCTACTGTAGCAAGAGAAGTAGAGTTGGCTTTGGTAGAAAATGGCATTAATGCCTATGTCTTGGATGGAGACAATATCCGGCATGGCCTTAACAAAAACTTAGGCTTTTCTCCCGAAGATCGCAGCGAAAACATCCGTCGTATTGGAGAAGTAGCCAAGCTTTTTGCCGAAGCCAATGTGGTAGTCTTAACAGCTTTTATTAGTCCTTACCGGGCTGATCGGGACTTGGCGAGAGCCCTATTGCCCGAAGGCACTTTCTTTGAAATCTTCTGTGACGCTTCACTAGAAACATGTGAACAAAGGGATCCTAAGGGGCTTTATAAAAAGGCTAGAGCTGGAGAAATCCCAGAATTTACAGGTATTAGCGCCCCTTATGAGGCTCCAGAAAAAGCAGAGCTTATCTTAAAAACAGGAGAAGAAAGTTTAAAAGACTCAACACTTAGAGTCTTGCATCTTTTAAAAGAGCGAGGGATGATTAATTTGTGATTAATCAAAACCTCATCAAAGAACTCCAGGACGTGGTAGAGCCTGGTGACCTGATAGCAGAAATCGTCCGACGTTTTGGAAACCGAGCTGCTATTGGCACTAGTGGTCAGCTTACTGGAGTAGCGATGATCGACATGGCCTTTCGTGCCGGGGTCAAGCCTAGAGTCTTTACTATCGACACTCTGAGGCTGTTTCCAGAGACTTATGAACTTTTTGAAAAACTAGAAAAAAAATACGACATCTCTATAGAAAAAATTCAACCGGACTCAAAAAAACTAAAAGCTATGATTAAAGAGCATGGCGAATATCTATTCTTTGATAGCAAAGAAAAACAAGAGCTCTGCTGTCATTTGCGTAAGGTAGAACCCAATGAAAAAGTCTTAGGCACTTTAGATGTGTGGATTACAGGACTAAGGGCCGATCAATCCTCTCATCGGGCTAAGACACCTAAATTTCAGATCATAGAACAAGGCCAGGATAAAAGGCCTCTTCTCAAAGTGGCTCCTTTAATTGATTGGAAAGAAAAAGACTTAAGAGACTATCTAGCCAAGTATCAAGTGCCTATCCATTCATTACTAGCTTGGAACCAAGATGGATGGTATTATGAATCCTTAGGCTGTATTCTGTGCACCACTCCGATTGGTCCTTACGAATCAAGAAGGGCGGGGCGTTGGCGTTGGTTTAATAATGAAGAAGACAATAAAGAGTGCGGTTTGCACAGCTAGTATTCTATTTTAACCATCATCTTTAATCTGTTTTAGGTTCAGTTGAAATATCTATCCCAAGATCAGCTCATGCTAAAGACAGCAACCGAACTTGCCCTAGAAGCGGGGGCTTTGGTGATGGACTATCTTAAAGAGCCGATAAAAAAAACCTTTAAAGAAGACAAAAGCCCAGTGACCGAAGCTGACTTGGCTTCGGACCATTTGATCCGTCAAGGATTGCTTAGAGCTTTTCCTGATCATGGTTTTTTAACAGAAGAAGATGGCCTTAGTGGTAATCAGTCTTCTCCTTATATATGGGTTGTGGATCCTTTAGATGGTACTAAGGCCTTTGCAGCGGGTGTGCCGGGCTTTTGTGTCATGATTGGTCTTTTAAAAGAAAAACAACCCTATTTAGGCGTTGTGTATGATCCCTTAGAGGATCACCTTTACACCGCTATTAAAGGACAGGGCACTTTTCATCGTCATCAAAAAAAAGAAGCCAGACTTTTTGTTTCTAAGCGTCGGAATTTTACTAAAATGCCTTTAATTATTTCCACGGGTTTTCCTCCTCAAGCCCTACAAAATTTATTAGATGCTTTAGGCTCACCTCTAGTGGATCCGATTAATTCGATGGGCATCAAAACAGGCTTATTAATGAGACAAGTAGGAGACCTTTATCTTAATCATCACCCCGTCCATTATTGGGATACGTGTGCACCTAAGATTCTTTTAGAAGAAGCCGGTGGGGTCATGACCCATCTGGACGCTTCCGGGCTTTCTTATCCTTTGGGGGAAGAAACCAGCCACCGTTGGCCTACTTTTTCAAGTAATGGCCAACGTCATCAAGAAGTTTTAGACTTGTGTAGAAATTTAAAACTTTAAAAAACAGTAGCTTAGCTGGTTGAAAGTCCTAATCTTTTTATTTGACAGTGTCCTAGCCTAAAGTTTAGGCTTCGCCCTCAACAAAAAGTAAAATTTTTGTAGTATCTAGATTTATTGAATTTATTGAAATATTTAATTTTGGTTTTTTGTTGATAAGAAAAGCCTACAAGCTTTTTTAGACGAATCATGATGGTTTATATAAATTGTGAATACTAAAAGATTGAAGTACTCCAAAATCAAACAACCTGGAAAGGGGAAATTGAAGATGAAGAAACAAGTGAAGAAACTAAGCCTTGCTTTAGGTCTAGTATGCGCCGTGATGGTAGCTTCTATGCCAGCTAAGGCGGCTCTTGTGTCGGGTATTGAATCCATTAATTTTGATCCTAATATCACGGACGGTCGTCCGGACGCTTACTTTGGTGTTAATAGCAGCCGCACCATTGGTAAGCATGGTTGGAATTTAGGTTTTATGGCTGACTTAGCTGCTGATCCAGTGGAATTTGCCACTGTCATCGGTGTTCCTTTGGCTGAAGTCACTCCTTGGCAATTGGTACTTAATGTTTATGCCTCCTATGGTGTGACCAATTGGATGGACTTAGGTATTAATATCCCTTTAATTTATGTGGATACTCTACCTATCGTAACCACAGGACCTTCCGCTACCTTTAATCCTTCTGACCAAGCTTTTGCTTTAGGAGATATTCGCTTAGAATCCAAAATCCGCCTTCGTAGTAACGAAGACCGGGTGATCGGTTTGGCTTTGGTACCTTTTATCACCTTGCCAACCGGTGACAGCGCTACTTTTTCTGGTAACGAGAGTCTAGCTGGTGGTGCTAAAGTCGTCTTAGACTTTAATATTCACGATCGTATTAAGTTGGCTTTAAACGTTGGATACTTAGTCCGTGATAACGTCACCTTGCTTAACGCAGATTTTGATGATCAGCTTTTGCTCTCTTTGGGTGTTAACATTAAGTTCTTTAAAAGACTTTTCTTTGTTGCCGAAGTGGCTACTGAGCCTGTTGTGAGTGAAATGTTTGATTATTCTAACAGCGAAGTAGAAAATCCCTTTGAAGTACGTGCTGGTTTTAACATCCCCATTACCCGTGGTTTTACTGCTAAAGTCGGTGGTGGTGTTGGTTTGAGCAATGGTTTGGGAACTCCAAACTGGCGTGCTTTCTTAGGTCTTAACTACCACTGGACTCCTGAGCCTTGCGGTCCTTGTGAGGTGGCTCCTGTGGTGGATGGTCCTACTGAGATCGTCATCAGCTACGATGTTCACTTTAATTTTGACCAAGCTACCATTAAAGAAGATTCTTATACTATCTTAAATGACGTGGCTAAGCTCATCAATGCTAACCGCAGTAACATTGCTTCTGTTTCTATCGAAGGTCATACAGACTCTCTTGGTAGTGATCAATACAACCAAGCTTTGTCTGAGCGACGTGCCAATGCTGTACGTGACTATTTGGTAGACCAAGGTGGTGTGCCTGCAGACATGCTAACAACGGTTGGTTATGGCGAGAGCGTGCCTGTTGATACCAACGACACCGAGGCCGGTCGTGCTAATAACCGTCGTGTAGAATTTAAGGTCCAAAATAAGTAAATTTAAATTTACTTGGACTGCTACTAAAAGCCCTCCGTTGATATTCAGCGGAGGGCTTTTTTAATCCAAAGTGAGTGAAATCCTGGTAGTTTGTTTTTAGTAAACCAATGGATGAAGACAAGCCATTTTCCTGTGAATCAAAGTATTTTGGTTGATTAGCCTAGCCTTATTTAATTTAAATTTTTGAGTCTTTACTTTTGGTTCTTTTTTTAGCTTAAGCTTTAACTATGTCTTCTCAGCCTTCTATTCATACCTTTCTTGCGTGGCTGAAGACGCCAGCTCAGTATGCTAAAGGAGTAGGCCCTAAGTTGTCGGCTCTTTTAGTCAAACTCTCTATTCATTCTTTTGAAGATTTACTTAGCCATCTTCCCCATCGTTATTTAGATAGGAGAGAACTAGTTGACTTGGCCAAAGTAGAGCCGGGTAAAAATAGAAATATTTTGGGCAAAGTTTATGCTGCAGGAGAGGTCCGTTTAGGGCGCAGTGGGCGTAAGGCCTTTGAAGTGGTCTTAAGTGATGGAAGGGCTTTTGTAGTTGCCAAGTGGTTTCGCTATCATAAAAATTTTTGGAAGCAGCGTTTTCAAAAAGATAAGAGTTTTTTATTAAGTGGAGAAGTCACTCTTTATCGTGGTGAGTTGCAGATGCTACATCCAGAGGTCTATCAACTAGAAGATATTTTGGATGAGGAAAAAATCTTAGAAGAAAAATTAGGATGGTTGCCGGTTTATCCCAGTACAGAGGGGATACGTCAATCCACTTGGCGCAAGGTAATGAAGGAGCTTTTACAAAGCTTAGCTCAAGAACTTGTCGAGACCCTGCCTTTAAAACTAAGTGAAGTTTTAAAATTGCCTAGTCTTCAAGAAAGTCTTTTGACTCTTCATCAGCCCCAAGCCTCTTTATCTAATGAGTTTTTGTTGTCTGAGTCCAATCCCTTTCGTCAACGTCTGGCGATGGAAGAAGCCTTTTATTTGCAGTTGGGTTTACAGCTTAAGAAACAAGGTCGTCGTCAAGAAGACTTTGCTGAAGCTTTGAGTATTAAAACTAATTTAAGAGAAAAACTTTTAGCGACCTTGCCTTTTGAATTAACTGCTGATCAAGAAAAAGCCTCCTTAGCCATTAATCAAAAACTCGGTCAAAATCAGGCGATGAACCTTTTGCTACAAGGCGATGTAGGTAGTGGAAAAACCTTAGTAGCCTTACTGGCTGCCTTACAGGCTTTAGAAAATCAAAAACAAGTAGCTTTGATGGCTCCTACAGAAATTTTAGCCGAGCAACATTATCAAAATTTTAAAAAATTGTTAAAACCTTTGTCCCTTAGCCCTGAGATTTTGACTAGTTCTACACCAACAAAAAAACGTCAGGAGATTTTAGCAAAGCTTCAAGAGGGGAAAAGCCTTCTATTAGTGGGTACTCATGCTTTGACTCAAGAGGATGTGTTTTTTAAAAACTTGTCTTTAGTTATTGTGGACGAACAACATCGCTTTGGGGTTCGTCAGCGTCTTAGTTTAAAACAAAAAGGTCTTTCTCCCCATGTCTTGGTCATGACAGCGACTCCGATTCCCCGCACTTTAAGCTTAAGTCTTTATGGAGATTTGGATTTTTTAACCTTAAGGCATTTACCTAAAGGTCGTCAGCCTATTCAGACAAGGAGAATGTGGGAGAGGGATCGTCCTAAAATGCTTAGCTTTGTTAAAAGTAAGCTAGAGCAAGGAGAAAGGGCCTATTTTGTTTTTCCCTTAGTAGAAGAAAGTGAAAAATTAGATTTAAAGGCTGCTACTCAGGCTTTTGAAGAGCTGTCTAAAACTTTTCAAGGATTTGGAGTGGGGCTTTTGCACGGTAGGATGAAATCAGAAGAAAAAGAATCCGTCATGGCTGATTTTCAGTCAGGTAAAATTCAAGTTTTAGTATCGACAACAGTCATTGAGGTAGGGATTGATGTACCAGAAGCCACTGTCATGGTTTTAGAACATGCAGAGCGCTTTGGTTTAAGTCAAATTCATCAACTACGAGGCCGGGTAGGTAGGGGGCATCAAAAATCCTACTGTATTTTGGCAGCAGGAGAGGCCAAAACCGAGACGGCTAGAGAGCGGCTAAAGATTATGGAAAATTGTCAGGATGGTTTCAAAATTGCCGAAGAGGATTTAAAACTAAGGGGGCCAGGAGATTTTTTAGGTACCCGTCAGTCGGGCTTTCCTGATTTTAGGTTTTTAAATTTGCTTTATCATGGAGAGGTCTTAAGTCAAGCTAGGGAGTGGGTTCTTAAGCTCTTACAAGAGGACCCCAACTTAAAGCAGCCGGGTCACCAAATGTTAAAAGAGCTCTTAAGGCATCGTTGGCAGGGTAAACTGGCCCTAGCGGAGGTGGGTTGAGGAATTTTAAATAGTTTTTATCCTTAGAACACCTCTAAAGGATTTGACCCTTTTAAAAATTAAAAGTACATCTTAGGCTGATTTTATGCAGTTTAACCGTATCCAACGTTTACCTCCTTATACTTTAG
>JAGRNM010000054.1 GCA_020440745.1 Deltaproteobacteria bacterium | reverse complement strand
CCCCAAACCTAGGACTAGAAAGATTTTTTTTTTTTTTTTAAAATTTTTAAAATTCATCAAATTTTAGTCACTTAAATGCTTTTTTCTTGTCATTGACACAGGATGGCAAGGCCCCTTATAAAGGGGAAACATTTTTATTTGGATTTATTTTTTTAAGACCTGGGGGGTTTTTCATGCAATTACCATTTCCGCTTAAGTCCATGGACTTAAGTCCAAGGGAGAGAAGCACCATCGAAGGTATTTTAAGCGCTCCCTCCTTAGGCATCATTGCTCGCCGTCTCAATAAAAAAATTAGCCTGCCGGCTAGTGTCTATTTAGCCCGTTGGGGGGTGGCTCCTAATTACATTACTTTCTTTAATTTATTAATCGGTTTGTTGTCGGCTTATTTAGCCTCTTTGGGAGGTTTTTGGCCATTGTTTTGGGGAGGGGTACTCTTTCAGTTAGCTTCTATTGTGGACGGTTGTGATGGGGAAGTGGCCAAGCTCACCGGTCAGATGAGTCGTATGGGCTCATGGTTTGATACCATTACCGATAATGTGACCTTATTACTTTTTATTATTGGAGTTAGTTTTGGTTATTATCACAGTACAGAAGCGGCTTGGGTGATTTTGGCTTTAAAGCTTTCGGTGGGGAGTCTTTTTCTTACTTTTTTGGTAGCCATGAGTCATATGGTCTTTAAAAAGTGGGAAAAAGCAAGTTTGGTTAACTATGAACAAGAGGTATTAACCCCCATGGCTCGTAGTTTGGGTAGGCCTTTTTTTCTTTTGGTTTCTTATGGTAAGTATATAGTAAAAAAAGACTTTTTTACTTTAGTCTTTTGTATGTTAGCGATGCTTGCGTTGCCAGAAGTGATTATTTTTTTAGTGGCTTTTTGTGGTTCTTTGGTGAGTGGGATATTTATTTTTCTGGCTTTAAAGCAGATTATTTTTGGATCTAAGCCTCTTGAGACTAAGCTAGAAAAATTAGAAACAAAAACCGATGTCTCCTAGGTCTTCGTTGTAGCCTTGGACTTAATTAAAGCAATAAAATCTTGAGAGAAGACCCCAAAAAACTTTTGATTTTAGACTTTGACGGAACCTTGGTGGATTCCATGGGGCCCTTTGCGGATTTAGCGGCTTCTTTAATAAAAGAGGTCAGTGATCTGGACTTTAATCAAGCCAGAGAAGCCTATCTAAAAACTTCCGGGCTTCCTTTTGCGGAGCAATTAAAATTAATTTTTCCAGGAAAGGACCACGTCTCTTTATCCCAACGTTTTGAGAAGCAGAAGATGGAGTCTTACTTAGATTATCCTGTTTATCCGGAAGCCTTGACCATTTTAGGTTCTTTAAGAGAAAAAGGTCTTAAATTAGCGATTTCCTCTAACAATGCTCAAGCCTTTGTGGAAGAGTACTTAGCTCATCATCGGGCTTTGTCCGATTATATTGATCTTACTCTGGGTTATTCAGATGGTTTTTCTAAAGGGGTGAAGCATTTTGATAGGGCCTTGGATCATTTTAATTTAGAGGTTAGGGAGGCCTGTTATATGGGAGACTCGCTTCACGATGGTCGTGAGGCTTTTAAGTATGGTTTGGATTTTGTTGCCCGTTTAGGTACTTTTCAAAAAGAAGATTTTGAGAGCCAGTCTATTCCCGTTGTGGCTTATGACTACGAAGGAGCAAAGGAGTTTTTATGCAAGTCGTTTTATTAGCAGCAGGGATGGGTTTGCGTTTGGGTCCTTTGACTCGCACAGCCCCCAAGGCCTTAGTTAGTTTACGCTCTAAGGCTTTAATTGATTATGCGATTGAGTCTTTTTTGGTGAGACCTCAGGTAGAAGAAATTTTGGTAGTAGGCGGTTCGGCTTACGACCTTTTAGAAGAGCATCTACAAAAGCGTTTTGCAGCCCATTGGGGTAGGATCAAGCTTGTTCAAAACTCTAATTTTGAGTGGGGTAATTTTTATAGTCTTAAGTCAGCTTTGCCTTATTTAAAAAAGGATTTTTTGTTAAGTAATGTGGATCATGTTTTTGAAGAAAAGGCCTGGAACTTTTTGTTGACTAAGCAAAGAGAGCCTTGTGTCTTTTGTGACTTTGATCGGGATTTTTTAGAAGACGAGATGAAGGTGCGTCTTGATCAAGACCATTATTTAAAAGGTCTTTCTAAGACCTATGAGACTTATGAGGGGGCTTATGTAGGTGTGACTTATGTCCCTTTATCCTACTTAGAGGTTTATAAAAAGGCGTCTCAAAGTGTAGAAGAAAAATACGGTGAAAAGGCCGTTGTTGAACAAGTCATTAGTCAATTAGCTTTAGAGCATACTTCTGTTAAGGTGAAGGCTTTTGATGAGTATCGGTGGTTTGAAGTGGACACTCAAGAAGATCTTAAAAAGGCTGAGTTGGGCTTGTCGGATTTTACTCCTATCCGAGCCGAGCTAAAAGAGGCCTTTGGCTTTTAGAGAGAGGATTTTTTTTAATGAGTTTAAATACCTTTCAGAGATTTCGGTTTTCTCCTTGGTTTAGCCAATTGGTGGTGATTAGGCGTTGTAACTTAAGCTGCACCTATTGCAATGAGTTTGACAATAGTTCGGAAGCCCTTGATCTTGAACTTCTAAAAAAACGAGCCAAAAAATTAAAACAGTTAGGGAGTTTTTCGATTAATTTAACGGGTGGAGAGCCCACTTTGCATCCTGACTTATTTGAGTTGATCCGCTATTGTAGGCAGGATTTGCGTTTTTTAAGAACCACCATGATTACTAATGGTTTTTATTTAACTCCAGAATTAATTAAAAAACTAAATCAAGCTGGTTTGCAAGACATGCAGATCAGTATTGATGGGGTTAAGCCTAACAAAGTGACCATTAAGGTCTTGGATACTTTAAGAGAGCGTTTAAATTATCTAAAAGACCATGCCGACTTTAACGTAGTGGTCAGCGGAGTAGTGGGTTCTTGTCCGCCGGAGGAATCCGTTGAAGTGATTCGTACGGCTAAGGACATGGGTTTTAAACCTAGAGTGCTTTTGTTACATGATAGTGATGGTCAGGTAAAATTAAGCGAGGAAGAGCTAGCGGCTTATCAAGAGATTAAAAAAATGATTCCTAAGAGTTTTCCTGAATTTACTTCCTATCAAGATGAGATGTTAGAAAAAGGTAGTGCTCCTTTTAAATGTCGTGGGGGTAGTCGTTATCTCTATGTGGATGAGTTTGGCAAAGTAGCTTGGTGTTCTCAGACCAGACATATTTTTTCTAAACCTTTAATGGACTATACTTACCAAGATCTTAAGCGTGAGTTTTATTCTTACAAAAGTTGTCAGGATCAGTGCACCTTAGGTTGTGTTAGATCGGCTAGTAGTGTGGATGGGTGGAGAAACCAAGTAGTGCCTGAGCAGGCGGCTGCTTAAAAAGATTTGATCTTTTCAGCTTTCTCATTTTAGGGATCTTTTTTTTAAAATTTTTAATCATTAGCCGGTGTGGCGGAATTGGCAGACGCGCACGACTCAAAATCGTGTGGGCTTACGCCCTTGTCGGTTCGACCCCGACCACCGGTATTAAAGGGACTTTTAAAAGTCCCTTTTTTTACTTTTTGAGAGGTTTTTTGGGGCTACTTAGCTTTTTCGCCCTTGCAGGAGTCTTTTGAGTGTAGCATGAAGCAACTAAGTTTTTTGTCAGCCGATAACTTGCTGGGTTTTTAAGGTTCTTGGGGCACTCCTTATTGCTTATCTTAACTTTAGATTAGAAGGTTTTTATGTTTAAGTTACCAAAACTATTGTCTTTTTTATTGCTTTTAACTGTGGTGGCTTGTGGTGGAAATAAAAGCGATCTTATTTTGGACCCTCCCCAGACTCAGGAGAGTCCTGGTCCAGAATCCCCAGAACCCCCTAATACCCCAGTAGAAGAGGAGCCAGTCGTTTCCAATGTTTCCAGCAAAATAGCTTTTGTGCTGGAGCAGGATGATGGAACATTTGATCTTTATGCGGTGGATCTTCAGGATCCAACAAGCCTGACTCTGGTGGCTGAGGATATTTATGTTTTATCGGCGGAGTACTATGCTTATTTTTGGAATCCCAATCAGGAAAAAATTGCTTATTCTGCAGATCGAGACGGAGATGGTTATGCAGAAATTTATCTAAGTGATTTGGAGGGTTCTACTACTAAGCTTAGTCCGGAGGTGACTGGTAGCCATTCTTTAATTTTTTCTTGGAGTCCTGATGGTTCTAAGTTGGTTTATCTTTATCAGGCGGATCCGATCGTGGAGTCTAATTATGACCTTTATGTCTCTAGTCTAGAGGGAGAGATTTTTCCCCTTAGTGAGGGGGCTTTTTATGAACCTGACTTAAGATCTCCTAGATGGATTTCTAATGAGCAATTAATCATTATGGCTAAGAAAGACGGTAAAAGGCAACTTTATCTTCATAGCTTATCAGAAGCTCCTATTAGGATTAACCAAGACTTAGCGGCAGGTCGTAAAGTTTATTATTATAAGCTTAGTCCTGATAATAGCAAAATAGCTTATATAGCTGATGTAGAAGTGTACGATAAAGACGAGCTCTACTGGGTTGATTTAAGCAACACACCTCTTAGCGCCCCTGTTAAAGTCAATACAGCTTTTCCTGATGCTTATAGTATTTTGGGTTATATGTTGTGGTCTCCCGATAGTAGTTATTTGCTTTACACCCAAGTTGATCTAGTGCTTCCCCTTGAAGGAGGGCCACTCACTCCTGTGCGGCGTCTTTATAGTTATGAAACGGAGACGGGATCTAGGGATATAATTAGTAGTGACTTTCAGACCCTGGATGGAACTTTAAGGGGGGTTAATTCTTCTGCTTGGAGCCCCGACGGTAGCAAAATTGCCTATACGGCGGATCAGGATGTAGAGGGTTTTACTGAGTTGTATGTAGTAGATTGGCCAGCGGGAAGCATCCATAAAGCCAATGCTCCTACAAGCTGTGGAGCGGGTATAAGAGAATTTTCCTGGAGTCCTGATAGCAGATACTTGGCCTATGATTGTCTAGGAGTATTAAATATTAATTTAGAATACCTTCATGTCTACGATACGGTAAATTTACAAAGCCAAATACTCAGCGAAAATTATTTGGGAGACTTAGGTGTTAAAAGAGAGATTGATCAATTTATTTGGTCTCCCAGTAGTAATCATTTAGTTTATCAATCCAATCAGGCAGCAAGTGACTTTAACGAGGTTTTTTTAATAAGCCCAACAGGCTCGCCTATTCAAGCCAATCCCGATTTGTTAGCTAGTGAAGACGCCAAACTTGAACTTTATTTTGATCCTTGGAGTCCTGACGGGAGAGTCTTTGTTTATAAGTATGGAGGCTCAGATAAGGTGACTGCGGTCTACTGGATGGAAAGCGGAGAAAACCTCGTGCTTAATAGTTTGTTTGATGATTTTGGACCTATTCCGGTTCCTGGTCTTTCCTTCTTTGCCCCTGATTGGGTCTTAGAGTAAACTAGCCGGTTAAGCTTTGGATTAATGACTTCGTGTTTAATTATAAAAAACAATTTTTTGTTTTATTTTTAATCATTACTGCCGCTTGTGGTGGAAAAACTAGTACTTTAGTGGAGTCTAATCCTCCGGCTGGCGATCCTCTTTCACCCGATGGGATAGTCTCTCCCCAAGAAGAAAGCTTTAGTCCCTCCCATGCTTTGTCTTTTGTAGTAGAAGAATCAAACAATCCCTATGGTCTTTTTACTAACCCGACTCACCAACTCTATTGGATGGATATTAGGGATCCTAGTACTTTAACTAGACTAACAGACGGTATTATAAGTTTCTTGGAGGGTCCACAATGGAACCCCCAAGGGGATGGGCTTGTTTATTTGTTTAAGGACAGTGTTCATCCTTATGAGACTTATTTGATGGCTTTTTTAGATCCATCACTCAATAGTCCTTTGTTGATGGGATCTTCCCTTAATGATGTTGGTTATTTTGAGTCTTCTAAATGGAGTCCTGATGGTCAGTGGTTAGCTTATAGTGCCAGTCTCGATGGAAACTCTGAGCATATTTATCTTGTGGATCGTGAAGGCGATATCACGATCATTAATCCTGACCTTGTAGAAGACATAGGAGATATTTTTTGGAGTCCTTTGGGGGATCAAATAGCTTTTATTTCTGATAGATCGGGCTTTGATCAAGTTTATGTCTATGATCTAACTAGTGGTCTTGTCAGTGGGCCGCTTGGAGCCTCCTTAATAGATGGAAATGAACATGTAACTAATTTTCGCTGGGCTCCTGATGGTGAGAGTATTGTTTATATAGCTGATTTAGATCTAGTTACAAAAAATGAACTTTATCAGATAAATTTAGATTCTCCCGAAGTGGCCACTAAGCTTAATAGTCCTTTTGCAGATGATTATGATATTAAGGCTTTTAACTGGTCTCCCCAGGGGAACTATCTTGCTTATGTACGCAGCAGTCAAATCCCTTATGACTTGGATGGAGATGGATTCGCCGATGGTCTTAATCCTGTAGATCGTCTTTATCTTTACAGTGTAGTCGATCATACTTCTACCTTAGTTAACACCATTTTTCAAAATCTGGATGGAAGCGCTAGACGTATTGGTTTTTTTTATTGGAGTCCGACGGGGGATTATCTTGCTTATACAATTGATGCAGAAGAAGAGGACAGTATCGATATTTATCTAGTAGATACCTTGGCTAATTCTATTAAAATTACTGATCCTTCTCCTCCAGGGTATTTTATTCAGTATGCTAGATGGAGTCCTGATGGTAGTTTTTTGGGCTATATTCGTCATAACTTTACTAACCCCCATATAAGAGAATTACTTGTCTATGATTTAGTCAACCATAATGATAAGACTGTTTCTGTAGATGTTGAAGGTGTTGTGTCAACTTTGCGTGGTGTCCTGAGCTTTGCTTGGAATCCTGATAGTAGTAAAATAGCCTACTACTCTGATTCTTTAGAGCGAGGCGTATTTGAACTCTTTTTGATCGATTTGTCTTCTGGAATAGGAAAGAAGCTTAATCGGGACTTGTCAGACTTAGAGGACGTAGCTGCTAACTTCCGTTGGAGCCCCGATGGAAAGGCCCTTGCTTATGGTATTGAGCATCCCGTAGAGGGTAGTTGGGCTTACCTCTATTGGCCAGAGACAGAAGTTACTTTATCTATTAATAGCCTTTGGGAAGAAGCAAGCCTAGTAAGACCCGTGATGAGAGAGTTTCGTTTTTCGCCCGTGGGTTGGGAGGAATAGTTTTTAACTCTAGGAGCTAGCTGACTTGCTAGTCCTTGAGGCGTCGTGACTTTCAATACTAATAATCTCAAAATCCACCCAAGGTTTTAATAGACTAAGGGGATGGAAAGCTAAATCAGCTCCTGATAATTTAGGGACAAGTTTTAAGGAAAGAATCAAAGGGTTTTCGTGGCTTAGCAACACTTTAAGTTCTATCCAATCATTGCCGATGAGGGCGCAGGGCATTTCTTCGGTCTTGCCATCCACTTTTAGAGGACAAAGCTTGTCTTTTTCTAATAAGCTTAAATTAAAATTAATGGGATGCTTGGAGTTATGCTCTTTAGCTTGCAACTCTTTCCATGCCTTTAAACTAAGCTTAGTCCAAGGAAAGTCGGCTAAGGCTCCTAAAAAGCCTTGAGGGTCTAATCCCAGTTTAAGAGAGACTGATTTTTTTTCTAAGACTTGTGAAAGCTCCTTTAGGGGAAACCAAATTCCTGTGTTTTCACTTAGATAAAGCTCGGCCGGTGGCCAAAATGCACTTAAACTTAAGTGATCTCCTCGATGGATATCGCTTAAGCTTAAACTGCCGCCATAAGTGGACTTTGCCTGCTCTGGATTGTCGCTCTTAGCTTCATAGGCTTGCCAGTCGATCTTGGTTTCGCCCTCGGGTTCTTTTTTGCTAATAGAAAGAATAAGATAGTCTTTTCCAGGCCAGAAAGAAGAAGGTAAGTCCTGTTGTACAAAAAGTTCCATTCCTTCTTTTAGGGGTAATAAACCGGGATTAAGGCTAAAATTTTTTAAAGAAAAATTGTCTTTTTCTTGTGCTTCTTGGGGAGGATGATTGCTGTTTGGGCAGGCACTTAAAAGTAAAAGGCTTAGGCAAATAATAAGGTGTTTTTTTATCATGGGCTTAATAGTAATTATGGGTTGAAAGTTTTGCTTAGCTTTGGATAAGAAGGGTGCTTCCGTCAAGCCGAGATAGCTCAGTTGGTAGAGCAACTCATTCGTAAT
>JAGRNM010000053.1 GCA_020440745.1 Deltaproteobacteria bacterium | reverse complement strand
TTGTCTTTTGTCCTTTGGGGTTTTAATTTTAAACCTATGAGGACAGCGAACCAGCCTTCGATTTTTTCCTACTTAGACTACCGTCTTTATTTAAAAGATTGGTATCAGCTTGCTAAAGCTAGTCGGGCTTCTTTTTCTTTTAGAGCTTTTTCTCAGAGGTCTGGTTTTGCTTCTCCCAATTTTTTTAAACTGGTGATGGATGGCCAGCGCAATTTGACAGAGGCTAGTTTAAAAAAGTTTGTCAAAGGTTTGGGGCTTAATAAACAAGAGCAGGATTTTTTTAGATATTTAGTTTTTTTTACCCAAGCTAAAAGTTCTAGCGAAAAAGATCGTTATTATAAACTCTTAATCCAATCAAAAAAATTTAAGCAGCTAAAACCTTTAGAAAAAAAACAATATAATTATTATTCGGCTTGGTATCATCCAGTGATTAGAGAATTAATTACTGCTGCTGACTTTGATGGTACGGCAGATTTTTTGGTTAAAAGGATTAAGCCTATTATTAGCCTTGCTCAAGCAGAAGCTTCTTTAGAACTTTTAAAAAATCTAGGGCTGATCCGGTTAAATAAAAAGAACAAATGGGAACAATCGGATTCGGTGCTTTCCACAGGGGCTGAGGTTAAGTCTGTGGTGCTTTTTAATTATCATAAAAATTTATTAAGTTTAAGTCAGGAAGTTTTAGAAAAGACTCCTGCTAAGGAGCGAGATATCAGTGCTATGACTTTAGGACTTAGTAGGGATAAAATTCCTTTAATCAAACAAAAGATTCAAAAATTTAGGCAAGAAATTTTAAAGTTAGTGTCCGATGAAACCCAGACTGAAGAGGTCTTGCAGTTAAATATTCAAATGTTTCCTGTTACTTCAAAAAGTGAAGGAGAAGTGTGATGAAAAGATTTTTTAAACTTTGTTTTTGTTTGTTGATATTACTTTTATCTTTTCAATCTTGTAGCACTTCTCAAGTAGGAGGCTCGGAGGCCGGTAATCCAGAGCCGGTTCAGATTGCACTTTTAGCTTATTCTTCTTCAGTCAATGCAGCGACTTCTTTAAAGACTTCTTCTTTATCTAAGTTTTTAACTTCAGCAAGTCTGCAAGTGGGAAGCTTACAGATTGATCGTGCGGAGATAGTCTTAGGAGAACTAAGAATTCGTCCTTTTAGTTTATGTGATGTTGAAGAAAGTCTGGAAGAGGAGTTTCGTTTTAGAGGTCCTTATATCGTGGATTTATTAGAGACACCTCCTGTGTCTTTAATGGGTGTTGAGATTATTTCGGGTCTTTATTGTAAGTTGGAGATGCGTTTAGAAAAATTAGAAACTAGTAGTGCTGGGATAATTTTCCCCTTGGGTAATAGCGTCTTTATTGAAGGACTTCGTTCTGATGATACTCCTTTCCAGGTCTTATTAGAGACCGATGAAGAATTTGAATTGCAAAACGAGAGCACGGGTTTTGAGATTAATGCAGACTTGAGCTTGGATCATTTCTTTATCGCCTTCGATTTAGATCAATGGTTTGCAGGTGTAGATTTGTCTGATCCTGGAGTTGAGGTTTCCGTAGATGGTCAAGGGGATCCTATTATTTTGATTAATCAAGATCATAATACGGAGCTTAGAGAAGTGATCGTAGAAAATTTAAAACTCTCCGCAGATTTTTTTGAAGATCAGGATGATGATGGTCAATTGGATCAAGACGAACAAGATCCTGAAGACTCTTTAGCGGAGGGTTCTTTAGTGATTTAATTTTTTAATTATCATTGATTGTCTTTTTTTCAGGCAAAGCCGGCTGCCTGATAAAAAGGGATCATTAAACAGGAGAAAAGTCATGAAAAAAAACATAATCAAAAAAACAATCCAGTCTTGGATTTTAATAGCTGGCCTTGTTGTCTTAAGTCACTGTGGTGGTGGAGTAGGTACTTCTTCAAACTCAGAAGTAGCTCCTCAGTTTGTAGACGGAGGTGCGGCAACCACTACTTTTGTGATGGGATTAAGTCAAAGTAGCCCTGCTTTAGCCACTAGTTTTTCTACTAACTTCCAAGTAAGCACCTTAGACCAAGGAGATCATGCAATCGAGATCACTGCTGCTTGGCTTAATGTGGACCGCATTGAAATAAAATTGCCGGGAACTTGTGAAGATTTGGACTTTGATCTGGCATCTTTTGCCTCTTGCGAGACCGAATTAGAAGATGGTGACGATAGTATGGAATCCGAGATCCATGTTCAAGGTCCCTATGTGGTGGATTTGGTTAATGGGCTTAGTTTGCCTGAGGCCATTAGTTTAGAAATAGCTTCAGGAAGTTTGGATGAGGTTGAAGTTAAGGTAGAAGAAAGTGAAGAGAGTGCCCTTTTGCCTGAGGGAGTTCCTAGTGGCTTAGCTGGAAACACGCTTCTAGTAGAAGGAACAGTTCTGATTAACGAGGTGGTTACTCCTTTTTCTCTGACACTTAAATTTAGCCAAGAGATTGAATTTAAAAATTTAGAGGGTGTGTTGATTTCGGAAAATGCGGACCTTAATGAAGTTTTTTTAAATCTGGATGTTAGTCAGTGGTTTGCCAATCTTGATCTAGAAACTTGCTTTAATGCAGAAGCCATTCCCTTGGTGGAGGGTGTTTTGATGATTTCTGAAGAAAGCACCTCAGGAGAATGCTCTGATATTGAAGATCTTATTAAAGAAAACATTAAGACATCGGGTTCGATAGACGATAGCGAAGACGATGAAAGTCATCCTGAGGATAATAGTCTTTAAGTTTAGACTTATTTAATTTTTAAAGCTCTTTTTTCTTGCTCTAGAAAAAAGAGCTTTTTTTATTTAAATTTCCATCGCCTTATTCTTTAAAAATCCCTTAAAATAAAAGGTGATGAATATTGTTTTTGTGATTCGTTTAAACCCTTCCCAAATAAAAAGACTTAAGTCTTTTTATAATCGATTGGCTTGTTACGAAACAGGGGTGACGGGAGAATATGTACTTTCTCGTTTTTCTTTAGATGTTTTAAGAAAAGCTTCGTTTGACTATCAGGTACTTAAGAGTTTTTCTATTAAACAATTACCTATCGAAGTTATTTATCCAGCTCAGTCTTTTTTATTTGAGCCTCCCGATTCAGAGGCCTTAGAAGAGGCTTTAGCTTATGCCCTTTCTAAGGGTTTAAACCTTAGAAAGATTCAGCTTCAGTATTTGGGAAGGCATCATAGCGATAATCCTGAAGTATTTTTATTGGATCGCCCAGGAGGCAAGCGGTCTTATCGTTGGTATATTCCCGAAAAACCGCAAAAGCTAATTGATATACGCCAACAGTTTCCTAAGATGATGCGTAGGCTTAAGTCTAAGAATACTAAGGTGGTTTTGTCCTTGGGCTCCGGAGGGGTGAGGCTCTTTGCCCATCCTTCTTTGTTTAAATTTATCGATCTCATGGGTTTGAGACCCTATATTGACGAGATTTGGGGTAGTAGTGGCGGGGCTATTGCTGGCTTGCCTTATTCTTTGGGGGTAGAACCCCATGCCATTGAGCAAGAAGGCTATCATCTTTATAACGAGCGTTATTCTTTTCGTTTTAGTCCTTCTAAATTAGAGGTGATTAAAAACCTTTTAAGTGACGCTTTTTTAGCGGCTTCTGATAATATGTTGCAGGGTTTTTTAGATTGTCAGCAACATCTAGAATCCATGTTAGAAAAGTTTTTGGAAGAAAAGAAACGTAAGATTCCTTTTTTTGCCATGGCTTATAATTTAACAAAAAGTAGAAGTGAAGTGCTGACTCCAGAGGAAGTGGATTCTAAAATTTATCTTACTCCTATTTTGCAAACTAAAGCGATGGACGCAGTGGTAGCGTCTTCAGCTATTCCTATTTTGTATGTGCCTAAAAAAATTACTAGGGGTAATCAAACCGAGCTCTATGTGGATGGGGGAACTACGGAAGAAGTCCCTTTAATTTCTCCTTATCGAAAGTGGAAGCGAGAGCGTAAAAACGCTTTAGAAAAGCGTCCCAAATTATTAATTCTTTCTGTTAATCTTTTTCCAACCGTGGGTTCTAGTCCGCTTTTTACTCATTGGGTTTTTAAAAAAATTCCTGTCTTTAAAATTTTAAGACTTTCTGCGACCTATGCTGACTTGGTCAGACAGGCTCGTATTGATGAGCATAAGGGTACGCTTGCTAGGGATAAGCAAGTGACACAATGGGAGCTGAAACTACCGGATACAGGCAGCGGTATTGTCAACACCAAGGCTATCCCCAAAATTATCGAGGCGGCTCGCACTTCTTTTTATGATCAGTTGCTTGCTATTGAAGCAAGTTTGTCTTGAGTGGTATTTTAAAGTCTTAGTTTTTTTAAAAAAATCCTGAGGCTTAAAATTATTTTGTAAGAAAACTTGCCTTTTTTTTCAAAAAGCCTAACAATTTTTAAAGGGGAAATTTGTAATAGGGGTCAAATTTCTTTCAGGTCTTAAATTAAATGAGGGGGTGTGGGCATGGTCTTTTCCAGGGTCTTAGGGGCTTTTTGGGTGGGGATCTTGAGTAGTGTTTTATTATTAGGGTCGCTTCAGGCGGGTACTAAAAAATATTATTTTGATGAGTTAGAGAGTTTTTCCTCTGACTTTACTTATAAGATCAAACTTAAAGACGGCAGTCTTTTAAAATTAAAAGGCGAAGACCTACGTAAAGAGAATCAAGGAATTCGTCTTTCGGATGATCGTTTTTATTCTTTAGAAGAAATTCAAAAAATTCGTGGTCGTTCTAATCATCGTGTGGGTCGTCACGCGGGTAAGGGAGCTCTCTTTGGAGCCGCTGGTTTAGCTGTATTGACCGGGGCGGCTGGGGTGATTGCTGCCGATCGTATTTGTGATTGGATTACCGACGAGGCAGCTAGCGCGGGAGCGACGGTCAATGAGTGTAATAAGACTAACAAAACCCTAGCAGTTTTGGCTGCCACTGGCACCGGGGCTTTGGTGGGTGCGGGTTTAGGAGCCTTGGTGGGTGTTTTGATTCCACGTTATGAAAAGGTCAAAGTGATTCCTACTTATCGGGATCGTCGCGGACGACTTTCCACTGGTTTGACTTTATCCATGGATTTTTAGGCTTTTATTTAATAAGAGTTTTGCTTTAGGTTGCTTTAGGATCTAATCTTTTTTATGGAAGATGGTAAAGCTATGATCCTAGACCTTAAATCTTTTGGCAAAAATCCAAGTGGAGAGCATTTAGAAAAAATCAAAAAGTCTCCCCAGTATAGCTTAGACCTATCTCGTTTTGTTAATCGACAAGTTGGTTTTAATACTGATCCTTTATCTAATCCCAATAAGAAAAAAATTTTTTGGGACTTCTTTTTTAAAAACCAAGATCGTCGTCCTAAGTTTAAACTTCCTCAAATTAAAACTAGTGTTCAGGATTTTTTAGACGATCGTGATTCCTTTAAATTTATTTGGTTTGGTCATTCTACTTTTATGGTCAAGCTTGGGAAGAAGGTTTTGCTTTTTGATCCTGTCTTTGCCAAAAACTTAGCTCCGCTTTTTTTCTTAGGCAGACGTTTTCAGGACCCTGTCCTGTCTTTGCAGGAGTTGCCTCCCGTGGATTATATTGTGATTTCTCACGACCACTACGATCATCTTAATCGGGAATCGGTGATTTTTTTTAAAGATCAAGCAACTAAATTTTTAGTGCCGCTTGGAGTTTCTTCCCATTTAATCGACTGGGGTATTCCTGCTCATCGTATTACAGAGTTTGACTGGTGGGAGTCTGCGTTTTTTGAAGACTTAGAGTTTACTTGTACACCTTCTCAGCATTTTTCCGGTCGTTCTCTGACCAGTAGCAACCAGACTTTGTGGGCCTCCTGGGTGGTTAAAAACTCCCAGCATAGCCTCTATTTTAGCGGCGATTCGGGCTATGATATTCATTTTAAGCATATTGGAAAAAAGTATGGTCCCTTTGACATCGCCTTTATGGAAAACGGTCAATACAATCCCATGTGGCGTCGCGTTCATATGCTACCTGAGGATACCATGCAGGCTTTTTTAGATTTAGAAGCCAAGAGGCTGATGCCCATCCATTGGGGTATGTTTAATATTGCTTTGCACCCGTGGTACGATCCTATTGAATCCATCCAAGGACTAGCTGCGCTTCACAATATTGAACTGCTAACGCCCAAACTGGGACAACTGGTGCAGCTTAATCGTACTAATACTTTTGAAGCTTGGTGGAAAGATCTGTTTTAATGGCTCAAAGACTTCACTTAAGAAGCAGCTTTATTGGCCGCTCCTTGGGGAGTCAAAGGTGAGGGTTGGGCCAAACCTTGAAAACTTTTTTTGGTTCCAAAAATACGGTCCCAAAAACCTGAGGTGACACCAAAGGCCTCATCAGGACGTTTAAAGTGATGGTAAAGGTGATGGTGAGTCAAATAACGACCAACCTTAGATTTCCATTTATATTGATGCGTGCCGTAGTGGACCCATTCATAAAGAATATACCCGCTGTAAAGACCAGCCATAATCACACTAGCTGTCAAAAAACTAGTAGCTAAGATAAAAATGCCAAACAAGACGCCGCTTAATAAAAGGGCTACCAAGGGAGAGGCAATAATCAAATATTTATCACTAGGATCTTGGTGATGTTCTAAGTGCAAACCAGCGACGATGGTTCTCCAAGGTTCCTTGGCGCTAGTCCAGTGAAAGACAAAACGATGAAGCATGTATTCGGTTAGTGTCCAAGCCACTAATCCGATGGCAAAAAAAGACAAGAAAGATAAGATGCCAAAACCATGGCCTAAGGCATAGATGCTTAAAGTTAGCGCTATTAAGCCAAAAAAAGTGGTGGGGAAAGCCGGATGTTTAGCATTAAAGAAAACCTTAGCAACAAGGTTATTACCTTTAAAACGGACTCCAAAAAGATCTTTGATAGGGCTACTCATGATTTTTTCTCCTAGCTTTTAATTTAAGTAACCAATCGGTTACTAATGATAGATTAAGTCCTTTAAAGGAGCTTGTCAAGCTTTTATAGGATTTTTTTATTGTCTTTCTTAAGTTTAAGGTTTTGGGTCGGGGCTTCTTTGCCACAGGAGGGCGTGAAAATAGTCTCTTTCTTTTAGGAGAGGGTGGGTGGGGTGATCCCAAGCACGGGAGAGGCTTTGGAGGTGTTGGACTTGGACAGGACTTTTTAGACAGGCCTCTTGTATCCAGTTTTTTAATTGTTTTTCGTGCAAGCGATCCGTGCAGGAGATGGTTAGCAATTTAGCCTGGGGCTTAAGGTGTTTTAGGAGTTTTTTGATAAAATTTTTCCAGGTTTTGCTTAAGTTTTGGCTACTAGTTTTATTTTTAGCCAGGGAGGGTGGGTCTAAGATCACTAAGTCAAAGGCTTCATTTTTTTTAAAACTATCGGAGTCTAGATAATCCCACACATCTTGTTGGATCCAAGTTTGGGTCGTGCTTTTTAAGTGCCAGGTCTGTTTAAGGACTTCAAAATGTTTTTGGCAAGTGTGACTGGCTTCTACTGAGACAACCTGATGAGCTCCTTGTTTTTCTGCCAAAGCAGAAAGACTACCTGTATGGGCAAAAAGATTTAACACTCGTTGGTTTTTTAAATTTAATTGCTCTAAGCATTGTCTTACGGGTCTTAAGTCTAGGTAAAAACCAGTTTTTTGACCGCTTAAGGGAAAGGCAAGATAGAGATATTGGCCTTCTTTAAAATAAATGGGCTCTTTAAACTTAATTAATTTTTGAGAAAATAATTCTAAGAGGCAAGTTGCTTGCTTGCTTTTACCCTGTCCATGGGGTTCCTTAACTAAAAATTGTTTTAAACCCAGTTTTTTTCCCAACTTTACTAAGGTGTTTTTGAGTAAGCTTTGCCAAGTCTTAAGATAAAAAACTGCGATTGCATTTTGATCGTAGACATCAATATTAAGCCCAGGAAAAGAATCGGCCTCGCCATGCACCCAGCGAAAAGCATTGGTATTTGACCCTTTTAAAAAGGCTTGGCGTTTTTCCCAAGCTTGGAGAAGTTTTTGATAAAAAAAGTCCTCGGTGGGTTCATTTGATTTTTTAGAAAAAACCCTAATCGCAATGGCAGATAAAGGTTCGTAAATTCCCCAACCCAAAAACTCGTTAGTGGGCCCCACTAATCGAAGAAGACTTTTTTCTGGCAAAACCTTTAAGGCCGAAGAGCATTGACGACGGTAAATCCAAGGGTGGCCTTTTTGGATAGCCTGGGCGGTGGCCTTTTTGACCTGAAAACGGTGGA
>JAGRNM010000052.1 GCA_020440745.1 Deltaproteobacteria bacterium | reverse complement strand
TAATATTAATAAAATAAGGGGTTTTCTTGCTCTGTCCTCTTAAGGTCTCCTTTCCAAATTTTAAAGTGGGAAAAAGATGGAAAGACCTTTTTTAGAAGTAAAACAAATCGATAAGGCCTATCAAGTCCTGTCCCTCTTAGGTAGCGGCATGAGTGCTGATGTCTACCAAGTACAAGGACCACAAGGCATCCTGGCACTAAAAATGCTTAAAAAAGAAATACCAGGTTGGAAAGAGTCCGATGGTATTAAGACCTTTAAATTTGAATTTAATCTCCTTAAAGAACTTAGTCATCCCCATATTATCAAAATTTTTGACTTTGGCTTTGACCCAAAACTAAGACGCTTTTATTTTACACAAGAATTAATTCCCGGAAGGCCACTCAACGAAATCGCCCCTAGCTTAAATATAACAAAAATTCAGAGACTTTTTTTACAGTCACTCAAAGGTCTAGCTTATTTACATCAAAGAAAAGTCCTGCACGGTGATTTGAAGCCAACTAATCTATTGGTTGCCCATCCCCAAAGTTTAAATCCCACGATTAAAATGATTGATTTTGGAGTCAGCCATCCCACTTGGGTAGAACAAGGAGGGACTCCCAGTTATATGCCTCCTGAAAAAATCTTAAAAGAAGCTATTGACCCTAGAAGTGATCTTTATAGTCTGGCCCTAGTTTTTTATACTACTCTTGCAAGACGTCATCCTTTTAAAGAAAAAAACGTGCTTAAGACCATGCAAAACCAAATTAAAAAAATTCCGCCTTCTTTAAAAAGTGTCCAAAAACAAACACCTCAATTATTTAGCCATCTCATCGCTCTTATGCTCGCCAAAAAGCCTGAAGATCGCCCGCCTTCAGCTCAAGCTTGTTTGAATTTTTTAGGACATCAGGAAAAAACAGCACCCGCTTTAGAACAAGCCTACACGCTCTATCGGAGTCAAGTTCATGCTCTTTCTCTAAGTCTAGGGCTTTAACTCACTGACTTTTAGAGGTCTTAAAGACATGATCCCAAACAGGACCTGTAACACCATAAGCCTCTTTAGGACGCTTAAAGTGGTGATAAAGATGATAGCGTTTGTAATAACGGCCTATTGGAAAAGCTCTAAATTTAAAAAAGTGAGAGCCATAGTGGATCCATTCGTAAAAAAGATAGGCACTAGACAAACCACTCATAAAAACACCAGATACTAAATAATCTCGAGTAAAAAGAAAAGAAATCCAATAAAGCACCACCGTAACCACAAAAGCGCCAAAGGGCGGAGCTAAGACCAAAAATTTATCATTGGGATC
Organism: Deltaproteobacteria bacterium; assembly: GCA_020440745.1. Lineage (GTDB taxonomy): Bacteria > UBA10199 > UBA10199 > DSSB01 > DSSB01 > JAGRNM01. Next base: position 6,953 of record JAGRNM010000052.1, on the reverse strand, counting down.
ACGATGATGGGCAGGATGAAAACCATCGATGACTTTATCCCAAGGCGCCGGCACTTTTCTTAAAAACTTCACCAGGTCATGAAAAACAAAACGGTGAATACAATATTCTAATAAATTCCAAGTCACTGCTCCCAAAACAAAAATAGAGGCAAAGAAAACCACGCTGTAGTCAGCAACAAAAAGCGCATAATAACTTACCGCTAAGATAAAAGGGACCGTCATGGTTAAGATAAAAATGGGATGCTTAACGTGAAACATCAGCTTATTCATCCAAGCATCACCCCGGACCTGAACCGCGTATAAATCTTTGATCTTGTCTAACATGTGTTTTTCCTCCTTGTCTTAAGGATAGGGGTTGAAAAACCTTCAAAAATAATACAAGTAACCAACTGGTTACTAAAATACGGGCTTGTTCTTAACTTGTCAAGAGCAAATATAAAAATAATATGACACTAAGTCCCCTTTTTATTTGCTAAAAATCCTTCTTTGTCTTAAATTCCGGGCTCTATCTTCCTTAAAAAATCCATCCAAAAAACAAAAGTCTATCCAGGCGTAAAGTGACTTTAGTCATTGATGAATCAATCAAGAGCCCAGCTTTAAGCTAAGGCTTTAGAATGATTGGATTTTTTTTAAGGAATTTCTATGTTAAAACGCCTATTTATCCTCTCTCTTCTTCTCAGTTTTTATACCCAAGCCCTTTGGGCAGATGATGCTATTCATACTTTTCCCCTTTTTGATCCTCTGGCTAGTTTTCATGTGGACGACACGGGAGGCTCGGTCGACAACGGAGGGGACGATTTAAGTTATTATCTACAACTACCTGTGGACCAATCGGCTTTTGGCACTTTGGCTATTTATGCCAATCAAAATGGTAACGCCACTGTCGACAATGGCATGGACGCCTGGGACCCCAGTGATTTTATTAATGGAAACGGCGTTGATATTTTTCCCCTTGCCGTGGTTCCCCAAAGCACCGTGGATGGTCAGGTAGGACTGCAAGGCATCGGCCCTTTAACACCGGTCACCTACCTAGCTAGTCAGAGTGGACTAGAGGTTTCTCAAGTCTCCTATAGTCGAGACGATCAAGCTTGGGTCGTCATGGAATATCGCATTACTAATAATACAACAGAAGACCAAATAGTACGGGTAGGCTTAATTAATGATTTTGATGTGGATGTTAAAACCGTAGATTGGATGACGGGTTATGAGCCTAGCACCCAAACTGTCTGGCAGATGGAAGGGCTTCCCTTAGATCCTAGCTTTACAACAGTGGGAGTCTCTTGGCTAAGAGGAGGCAATGTTCTCTATCGCTTAGAGACCTGCACCGATCTTTTCTTTTGCGATATCCTAGCCAGTGATGCCGAAAGACAGGCCTTTTTTGAACAAGTGCCCGGCGAATTTGGCGATCTAACCGGCGGACTCACTTATCAAGACTTTGCTGTAAGCATCTCGGCCGACTTAGGCACACTAGAAGTCGGCGATTCTGAGACGGTGGTGTTTTGTTATGTGGCCACCAACGGTTTGGACGAAGTCGAAAGCATGGACAACCTTGTCTTTAATGCTGAGGCCTGTGAAGAGTTTTATACAAACGAAATCGAAAACTGCGGCAACGGGCTAACCAATTCGGGCGAACAATGTGATGATGGCGACTTAGATAATAGTGACACTTGTCCCGATGACCAAGCTGGAGGCGCTACTTGTCAGCTAGCTTTTTGTGGCGATGGTTTTATTTGGAACACCGATGGCGGCGTCGAAATTTGCGACGACGGTGATATTAATATTCATGACAGTTGCCCAGATGGCCCCGAAGGCACTTGCCAGCCCGCCATTTGTGGCGACGGTCTTGTGTGGAACACCGATGGTGGCAGCGAAACTTGTGACGACGGCAATAGCTCAGTCAATGACAGCTGTCCCGATGGCGCTGGTGGCACTTGCTTAGTAGCCACCTGTGGTGATGGTTATCTTTGGAACACCGATGGTGGCAGCGAAACTTGTGATGATGGCAATGCTGTTTTGACGGATGCTTGCCCTAGCGGACCCATGGGCACCTGCCATGATGCTTTTTGCGGCGATGGTTTTGTCCAAGCAGGGGTGGAAAGCTGTGACGATGGCAACAACAATACCAATGACGCTTGCCCCAGTGGCAGTGGTGGCACTTGCCAACCCGCTAGCTGCGGCGATGGTTTTGTAAGGGCAGGGGTAGAAACTTGTGATGACCATAATGCTGTTCTCACCGACGCCTGTCCCAGTGGACCAGCGGGCACCTGTCAAAATGCCCGTTGCGGTGATGGCTTTATCCAAGCAGGGGTAGAAACTTGTGACGATGGCAACAACAACACTAATGACGCTTGCCCCAGCGGCAGTGAAGGCAGCTGTCAACCCGCTAGCTGCGGCGACGGCTTTGTCCAAAGCGGGGTGGAAAGTTGCGACGACGGCAACAACAATATTAATGACCACTGCCCCAGTGGACCAGCGGGCACCTGTCAAACAGCCACTTGTGGCGACGGCTTTGTCAGCTATATTGACTTTGAAGTCTGCGATGATGGCAACAATGTGGGAGGCGATGGTTGTTCTGCCAACTGCCGAGTCTTTGAAACCTGTGGCAACGGCGTCTTAGATCCAGGAGAAGGCTGTGACGATGGCAACACTATTTTAAATGACAACTGCCCCAGCGGACCCTCAGGCACCTGCCAACCAGCCACCTGCGGTGATGGAAGAATATGGAACGCCCAAGATGGTCAAGAAGCTTGTGATGACTCTAACCGAGAAGACGGCGATGGCTGTAGCTCTAGCTGTCAAATTGAAGTCAGCACCCAAGAAGAACCCCCTCCCCCTCCCTTTTGTGGTGACGGAATCGTCAACCAAGAAAGCGAACAATGCGACGACGGCAACTTAAACGACGGCGATAACTGCAACAGCAATTGCCTCTACCCCATCCGTATCCAAGGGGCCATCCCCGGACCGGTAGATCAAGTAACCAGGGCCTTAGGTTGCTCTTTGCAAAAAGAAAATCCCCAATCTAATTTTTTCTTTAGTTTAATCAGTGGCTTAAGCCTGCTTTTATTCCTAGGCCGCCTTCGACTCAGTAAAAAATAAAAAAGTATTTACAGCTTAAAACACTAAGTTGACAGCAAGTCCAAGCTCGTCTAAGACCTCCTGCTCCACTGCTTTAACCCAAACGAGCAAAAAATGACGCTTAAAGAAAAAGCCCTCCATTATCACGAATACGGCCGACCCGGAAAACTCTCGGTCACGCCAACCAAGCCCTGCAGCACGCAAGCAGAACTCTCACTGGCCTACACCCCAGGAGTGGCTGAACCCTGCTTAGAAATTGAGAAGGATCCCCTCAATGCTGCCAAGTACACCGCTCGTGCTAACTTAGTAGCCGTTATTAGCAATGGTACGGCTGTCTTAGGATTGGGTGACATTGGTCCTTTGGCCTCCAAACCCGTGATGGAAGGCAAGGGAGTACTTTTTAAAGAATTTGCCGACGTGGATGTTTTTGATATCGAAATTAACGAAAAAGACCCAGACAAACTTATTCAAATCATCCAAGCCTTAGAACCCACCTTTGGTGGCATTAATCTAGAAGATATCAAAGCCCCCGAGTGTTTTAAGATTGAAGAAGCCTTGGCCAAAAGCATGAAGATTCCCGTCTTTCATGACGACCAACACGGCACTGCTATTATTACTAGTGCTGCCTTAGTCAATGCCTTAGAGATTCAAAAACATAAGCCTGAAGAAGTCAAAGTAGTCTTCTTGGGAGCCGGCGCCGGTGGAGTAGCCTGTGCTAAGATGTTTACAAGTGTGGGAGTCAAAAGAGAAAACATCTACATGGTAGACCGCCAAGGTCTAGTTACCCAAGATAGAGCACAAAAAGAGCCCTACCGCGGCTACTTTGCGCAAAAGAGTGAACCTAAAAGTTTAGACGAAGTGATCGAAGGCGCCCATGTTTTTATGGGACTTTCCGGCAAAGGTCTTTTTACGGCTGACATGCTAAGAAAAATGGCTAAGCGACCTATTGTCTTTGCCTGTGCCAATCCCGACCCCGAGATTGACTACCACGAAGCTCTGGCCACCAGGGACGATCTAGTCTTAGCCACAGGAAGAAGTGATTATCCTAATCAGGTCAACAATGTCTTAGGTTTTCCCTTTGTTTTTCGCGGTGCCTTAGACGTGGGAGCCACTCGTATTAATGAAGAAATGAAACTAGCCGCCTGTCACGCCTTGGCCAACTTAGCCAAAGCCTCGGTTCCCTTATCAGTATGCCAAGCTTATGGTGTTAAGGCCCTTCATTTTGGACCTGATTATATTATCCCTAAAGCTTTGGATCCCCGTGTTTTACTTCATGTAGCACCGGCAGTTGCTCAAGCGGCTATGGAATCAGGCGTGGCCACCAGACCTATTCAAGACTGGGAGGCCTATCATCAGCAGCTTTGCGAGATGATTAAGGTCAAAATTACTCGAGACGAAATTATTGAAGAAAAAAAATCCGTCTTTATTCCTTCCTTTGCCGTTTCAAAGTAAGTTTAAATAATTTCTTTTTTTAGAAAAAGCACTTAGCTTAAAAATTTTAATCTTAAGTCGATGATTAAACACTCCCTCATCTTTTATTTTGCTTTTTTTCTCCTCCAGCTCATTTTTTATTTTGTTGCGCCCTCTTTTTATATTTCCACGCCTAGTGATTTAGTAATTCCTACCTTTATTAAACTTGCCTTTGGAAAATACTTTGTACTTATCTTAAGTCTTTATTTAACTTGGGCTTTGGTCTTAGGGATTTTTAATCGCCTTCTTTTAAGGACTCAAAAAAATAAACTTTCTAAAAAAGCCCTTTATCTTTTCCTTTTTGCCCAACTCAGCCTCACTTTATTATGGGTCACCTGGCAGTATCCTTCTACTTTAGACAGCTATCCAGGCTTTAAGAGTCTTACTTTAGCCTCCAGTTATGCTCTATTCTTAAGCCTAGCTTTACTGGCTTGGATTTTTTACCACCGACAAAGCTCCTTTAGTCCAAAGACTCTTGGCCTTAGTTTGCTGGCTTTAGCACTACCAGCTCTTTTATTACAGGGACTCAACCCCAAGGTGGCCTTAGAACTTCCTTCTTTAGAAGGAAAAAACCATGTACTTTTATTAGGAGTAGACGCTTTAGACGGCCCCACAGCTAATCAGTTTTTAGAAGATCATTTACAAAATGAAGGAGCTCGCCTTTTTGAACAAGCTTACACCCCTCTTCCTCTTACCCATCCTGCTTGGAACTCTATTTTAAGCGGCCAATATCCTGACAAACACGGAGTGCGTTATTTTTTTGAATCACCTCTTCCTAGTGCTCACCCAGAAAGCTACTTACAAAGAATACTCAAAAGCCACGGCTACCTAAGCCTCCATGCTGCTGACCAACCCGAGACCAGTTATTTTAGAAAAAGTGACGGCTTTGATGCCACCACCTATCAAAGAAAAGGTTGGGAAGCCCACATGGTCGCCATGTTGTTTAAGCATTTTATTTTTCCCAGCTTGTGGCTCAACAATACTTGGATGGATCGTTTAGGAGTAGAAAGCTTTAATTATGCAGGACTCTTTAATTATCAACCCGAGCGTTTTTTTAACCAGACTTTTAAACAGCTTAATCACTTAAGTCATGGACCTAAATTTTTAGCACTTCATAGCTGTTATTTACATACTCCTGTTCACCTAACTAAAGAAGAAATTCACCAGATCTCAGGCTATTGGAAACAAAGTCCCAAGGACTTTAGTTTCACCAAATGGCCCAAACCAGGCGCTGGTTACAAAAAAGCTCAAGCAGGATGGATCAACCCCTATCCCTTAAGAAGACAAAGTCTATTAAACTTTTTAAGTCAGCTAAGTCAGCAGCTTAAAGAAAAGCACTATTTAGAAAAAGCCACATTAGTGCTTCTAAGCGATCATGGTGAACGCTTTATAGCTGGCAAAGAAATTTACGGCGGCGTTCACGGAGTAGACTTAAAGACCCAAGAACAAACCAATGTTATTTTAGCTTTTTTAAGTGCTCAGTTTAAAGACTTTCAAAGTTCTCAAGAAAAAGTCAGTCTCGTCGATATAGCTCCTACTGTATTAAAACTACTACAAATTGACACTAAACCTTTCTACTTTGACGGCCTTGCCTTACTAGAAAATAATGGAGACCTAATAGATCTAAGCCCTAGAAAAATTAAAATGGAATCCATGGGCTACTTAAACCATCAAGAACTTGGTATTGAATTTCCCCAAATTGCTGTCAGCACCTTACAGTCCAACCTACGATACAAAGAGGATGGTGGTGTGGTGATTGATAAAAAATATTACGAAAAAATCGTGCCAGAAAAAATAAAAAAAGCCATTGATTGACCTAAGCTTCTTCAATACCAGACTTACCCAGTTGGTGTCTTAAATAACGCCCCAAAATACTATGAAAACGACGGGACAAAGCTTTTTCTACATTAAAGCCCTCTAAATAATCCAAACGCTCACTGAGATTTTCCTCAGCTTCAAACTCAGGATCAAAGGGAAGGTTTTTAATTTGTTTTTCTACAATCTCCACCCCTTGCAACCAAGCGCAAAGGTCTTGGCACTGAGTACAAGGATTGGTTTTTTTAATTAGAGAACATTTTTCTTGATACTCTTCTGCTAAGTCTTCCCAAATCTCTTTGGACTTTGTTTCTAAATAATCTTCTACCAAAAGCTCTGCTACTTCTTCTTTTTCTAGACGCAAAAGCTCTCTTAAAATAAAAAAATCTTTTTCTTTTTTTAATCGCGACTGCAACTTAACAGCCAGACAAAAGGCCATATGGGCTTTAATTTCAAAATACTCCTCAAAGGCAGAAAAATTTTCGGCGAGTTTTTCTTCAAGGTTTTTATCCTCAGCCAAGGACTCTTGCAAAATAGTAATAGCATCACTACTCCAAGGCTCTTCAGAGTCTAAAAGCTTCATGTGCTCTAAA
>JAGRNM010000051.1 GCA_020440745.1 Deltaproteobacteria bacterium | reverse complement strand
TACTATTCAGCATGTAAAAGAAAATTTAGCCACTAGCGATTTGCCCGCATTAAGTGAGGAGCTTTTACAAAAACTTTACCACCATGCCTGGCCTCGGAATTTTTATCCCTCCTATGAAGGCTAGGCGGAAAGCTTGAAAATTTTATTGAAGCTCTATGGCTAAAATAAAAAATCTTCTTAAAATTAATATTCAATAAACAAGGTAGTTTTCATAGCGTAGGCCATGCTAGCTGGGTCAAACTGGATGGCGTTGATAGGATTGCCAATGGCGTTGTTTTGGAAGTCGTCGTTTTTAATATCAAAGACGCCGCCAGGCAAAAAGACACCGCCGGTGATGTTCCAAGTGAGATGATCAAAAAACTTAGCTTCGGCAAAGACGTCAAACTCCATTCCGTACCATTTGCTGCGGTTGGTGACTCGGGGCAAGGTAGAGATACCTACAATTTCTCCAAAGTCAATGTCCACTACTCGGGAAGGAGCAAAAGCTGTCACAGCAGTCGCGCCGATTTTAAGTCCTTGAGATTGGGGGATGGCGTTGCTGATGTCAAAGTTGTGAGCGTAGGTGGCGCTTGCATAAATGGCGTTATTCACTTGGTTGCTGGTAATGGGTTGGTTGCCCAGTACGGTCTGACCATTAAGCTGAATGGCTGGGCTGGTACCCAAGGGCATGTTAAAAAGCATTAAAGCAATGTTGTAGTCTTTGCGAAAACCAAACTGAGTAATGACGCTAGAAAGAGGGGAAGAGTCTCCTTGAGCAAAGCCGGTTTTTAATTGCCATTCTCCACCAAAGTCGTATTTGCCGGCTACTTCTAAAGCACCCATGTTGACTAAGATATCATTGGAACCATCTAGACAAACAGGAGTGGGCAAGGGATTGACAAAGCCTGGTTGGTTGGCAATGGCATCAATACACACGCCGGTAGAAAAATTTCCGTTTAATAAAACATATTCTAAGCCCACGCTGTAGTGGTCATTTTTCCAACGTCCATAAACGTCTAAGTACCAGAGACGAGTATTTCCATCCACGGCGCCAGGGATTTCGTTGCCATCAGCGTCCAAGGCTGTGCCCTCTCTTTGGCCGCTACCATTGCGTAGACGCACACCGGTGTAGGTGCCGATTTCAAAGTTATGCACGTTGTTTTGATAAATTAAGGCGCCGGTAAACTGATAGGTGTTGCGACTTAGGGTAGGGACTGCTCCTTCTAAAAGACTTAAAGTAGGATCTTCTTGGGCGGCAAAGGCAAAGTCCACCAAAAGTGCAAAGGCTAGAGAAGAAGTGTCTCTAAAATCATACTTACCTAAATAAAGTAGTCGATCAAAGTAGTCGCCAAATTTGTCATAGGTACCTTTACCGTCGTTTTGAAAAATACCTAAACCCCAGTTGCTAGGTTGGCGACCGATACGAAATTTACCAATGGGGGTAAGAATATCCGTGTAGATGCTGCGTACATTGAGAGAGCCGCCACCTCCAGTAATTAAATCCCCGGCACTGCCGCCAGTTACGCCAAAGGCTCCGCTACCGCCAGGTAGAGTTAAGCTACCGGTCACCGGATTGTAGACGGCAAGCTGTTGCACATCGTTGGAACCAAAGACCACATTGTCTAAGATATCCAAGGTACCATGAAAACTAATGTTGTCGTTAACTTTAAGGATGGGTTCAATACGAAAACGTTGTTCGGCAAAGTTGATATTGCCAAAACGATCGTTGCCTAATTGGTTACCTTGTTGCAAGCTGGAAGGAGTTTGTAAGTCTAGGTCATGGGAGTAGTGTAATTCAAAGCGATAATAACCGTGGGCAGAAAAATCTAAAGACCAAAGTGTCTTGGGTAAAAAACTAATGGAAAAAGCTGTTAAAATAAAAAGCAAACCAAAACGCTTCATGAAAACTCCCATAGTTATTCTTAAAAAATAAATTAAAATTAATCCCCTTGTGGGAACCGTGAACGTGACCCCTACATGGCGATATCTGAAGAAAAAATCAATGATAAAAGCTTAAAAAGCTTTAAAGAAAAAAGCCCCGTGAAAAAGATCACGGGGCTTTAAATGACACTACTTGTCAAAATTAAGTTTTGCCTTAGTCTACATCATGCCTGGCATACCGCCCATACCAGGAGCACCAACTGGAGCTGCAGGTTTTTCTTCTGGTTTATCAGCGACAAGAGCTTCGGTCGTGATCATAAGACCAGCAATGGACGCAGCGTGTTGTAAGGCAGAGCGGGTCACCTTGGTAGGATCAATGATACCCGCTTTGATAAGGTCTTCAAATTCTCCGGTACCGGCATTGTAACCAAAGGCGCCTTTGCCATCTTTGACTTTTTGGATGACAACGGCGGGTTCTACACCGGCGTTAACAGCAATTTGGCGACAGGGCTCTTCTAGAGCGCGGCGAATAATACTGATGCCTACTTGCTCTTCGGCCCTTGCTTGGATTTTGTCCAAGGCAGCAAGACTGCGAACCAAGGCCACGCCGCCTCCTGGTACAATACCTTCTTCCACAGCAGCGCGAGTAGCGTGCAGAGCATCTTCGACTCTAGCTTTCTTTTCTTTCATTTCTACTTCGGTAGCGGCGCCTACATTAATGACAGCCACACCGCCGATTAATTTGGCAAGACGCTCTTGTAGTTTTTCTTTGTCATAGTCGCTGGTGGTTTCTTCAATCTGAGCGCGTATTTGTTTGACACGGGCTTGAAGTGCTTTTTGGGTACCAGCACCATCCACTAAGGTACAGTTGTCTTTATCAATGACGACTCTTTTGGCATGACCAAGATCGTCTGGTTGAACAGTTTCTAGTTTGATACCTAGTTCTTCTGCGATACATTTACCGCCGGTTAAAATGGCAATGTCTTCTAACATGGCCTTACGACGATCGCCAAAGCCGGGAGCCTTAACAGCGGCGACATTAAGGGTACCGCGTAGTTTATTGACTACAAGGGTAGCCAAGGCTTCACCGTCTAGGTCTTCTGCAATGATTAATAAAGGACGACCGGACTTGGCCACTTGCTCTAAGACCGGTAGGAGTTCCTTCATGCTGCTGATTTTCTTTTCGTGAATAAGGATGAGGGGATTATCCAAGATACATTCCATGCGTTCTGCATCAGTAACAAAGTAGGGAGAAAGATATCCTCGATCAAATTGCATTCCTTCGACTACGTCTAAGGTGGTTTCTAGTCCTTTAGCTTCTTCGACCGTGATGACGCCTTCTTTGCCGACTCGTTCCATGGCTTCGGCAATGATTTCTCCAATGGTTTGGTCGCTATTGGCGCTGATGGTGCCTACTTGGGCGATTTCTTTGCGGTCTTTGGTAGGCTTGCTGGTTTTTTTAAGCTCAGCTACAGCTGTTTCTACAGCTTTATCAATGCCTCGTTTAATGGCCATGGGGTCATGACCTGCTGCAACCATCTTAGAACCTTCTCTAAAAATAGCTTGGGCTAAGACCGTCGCTGTGGTGGTACCGTCACCGGCTACATCACTGGTCTTACTGGCTACCTCTTTAACCATTTGGGCGCCCATGTTTTCAAATTTGTCTTCTAGTTCGATTTCTTTGGCCACGCTGACTCCATCTTTAGTGATGGTAGGGGCTCCAAAAGATTTTTCTAGCACCACATTACGGCCTTTAGGTCCTAGAGTAACTTTGACAGCGTTGGCTAGAGTGTTGACGCCCTTTAAGATCTTAGACCGGGCTTCTTCATCAAAAGCAATAATTTTAGCCATGTTAGAATCTCCTTATTTTCAGTTTTTTTGAGACACCTTTTGTAGGAGCTCATTTTTAGGTAAATGCTAATAAATTTAAAGTACGACTGCTTGGATATCGCTTTCATTAAGAATCAGATAGTCCTCACCGTCGATCTTGATTTCATTACCCGAATATTTGCTGAAGAGTACACGGTCGCCTACTTGGACATCTAAAGCAATAGTTTTGCCCTTTTCGTCTACGCGTCCGGAGCCAACGGCTACAACGATAGCTTCTTGGGGTTTTTCTTTGGCGCTGTCGGGGATGATAATGCCGCCAGCGGTTTTTTCTTCTTCGTCGGCTCGTTTAATAATCACTCGATCGTGTAGGGGTCTGATTTTTAATTTCTTAGCCATATTAGGCTCCTCCATAGATTTGCATTTTTTTAAGGTTTATAAGGATAGAAAAACTCCTAATGGGGATTAGGACAGGCATGCATATAGGCCACTGGCCTGATGTGTCAAGGGGGGGAAGTATTTTTCTCCTTAGATTTCCCTAGATCCTAAAAAACTTAAGCCCTACAATTAATTTGTCATTAATTTAATCTTTATTTCTGTTATGATTTAAGTTTCTAGGCTGATTTAGGTCGAAAAGGGGGTTTGGGATGCATACATTCAAGTTCTTTAAAGTAAAATATCTTTATATTTTAATAAGTTATTTTGTTTTGGCGCCTGCTGATTTGGGGGCGCAGGCCTTTGACTGTGATGGGACGGTATATATTTCTCAAGATGATCCTACCCAGCTTTTTAGCCTGGATAGATCGGAGGCTCCTTTTACTCAAACAGAGATTGCCACCTCTAGCCTGGGCTACAATGCTATTGGTTTTAATATCGAAGATAATTTGATTTATGGCATTGGAACCAGCGGAGCCGAATCAGGACTCTTGATTGCCGTGCCTTCCACTGGCTTGGGGCTTTCTGATGGGGATCCTTCCTTGCCTTCGATTTTTTTAAACGGCACCATGGATCAAGAGGGAGTGCTTTATCTTTTAAATGAAAACGATAGTCCCACGGCGGATCAGCTTTATCCTGTGGATGTCAGTGTGCCGAGTACGGGTTTGGCCATAGAATTAACAGGGGATGATTTGGTGGGGGTTTCGGACATTGCTTTTAATCCTAAGGATGCTTTGCTCTATGGTACCGATGGTAATGGTGACTTGGTAAGTATTAACCCTAGTACGGGTGAGGCTACGGTGATGAGCATGACGGGGGATGGGCCGGTGACCAGTGCGGGGGCGGTCTGGTTTGATGCGACAGGGACTTTTTTTGCCTATGTGAATACAGGAGTGGTTTATTCTATTAATGTTAGCACGGCTACGGCCACTCAATTAAGTACAGCACCTAGTTTGGAAAATACCGATGGGGCTTCTTGTTCGGCCGCTCCTCACTTAAGACATAGTATTAGTCCCACTAGTCGGGCTGCTGGGCAAACGGTCACCCATACTTATCAAATTGATAATGGATTAATCTCGGGTTCTCCTGACAATGATGTGGGGCCAGGAGATGCCTTGACTTTAGCTTTTCAAGATACTTTGGGCTCAGGGCGTAGTTTTGTTGCTGCTAGTTTAAACATTACTGGCCATACAGGTAGTCCTACGGTCAATAGTTATGGGGGGAGTAATACGCTAAGTATTAGCAATTTAGAGGTGCCAGCGGTGTCGACAGTAACAGTGACCGTTGATGTCTTGATTGCTTCCACTGCCACTTTGGGTACGGTGACTAATCAGGCTTCTTTGACTGTTCCTTCTCCTCCTTTTCCTTCTACCATTCTTTCCGACGGTCCTGAGCTTACTTTTCCTGGGGCTACTTCTTTAGTCATTACGCCTACCGATGAGGACGATGATGGTTTGACCGATGCTGAAGAGTGTCCTGGTCATTCAACTTTTGACTCCACTTGTTTTGATACGGATGGCGACGGTACGCCGGATTTTCAGGATACAGATAGTGATGGAGATGGAGATAGCGATGCGGTTGAGGCAGACCTAGATAGTGATGGTGACGGTATCTTAGATTATTTAGATCCGGTGGAAGGGGGTAATAATGATAGTGATGGGGATGGGATTAGTGATCCTCTAGAATGCCCTCGTGGCTATTGTACGGATACGGATAATGATGGTCTTTATGACTACGTAGATACAGATAGCGACGGCGACGGGTTGTTGGATGAAGCAGAGTGCCCTAATAGCGCTTCCTGTCCTGATAGCGATGGCGATGGGATAGCAGATTTTTTAGATGCTTCTACTGGAAGTATCAATGATAGTGACGGGGATGGAATTTTAGATAGTACGGAGTCTCCTCAAGGCAATCGTCAAGATGTGGATGGGGATAGGGTGCCGGACTATATGGATTTGGATTCGGATGGGGATGGAGATAGTGATGCTATCGAATGCCCCGATCCTAGTTCCTGCGTTGATGCGGATGGAGATAGGATCCCTGATTATGCAGACTATGCTGATGATCCCTCTAGTCCTGGAGACAGCGACAGCGACGGAATTAATGATGATCTAGAATGCGCTACAGGAGTGCCTTGTCCTAATATTTCGTCGACTAATGTCAGTCAGACGGATTCAGACTTGATTCCCGACTATGCGGATTCGGATAATAGTAATGCTTTTAGTAGTGCGGATTATGATGGAGATGGTCTAACCAATGGACAAGAGCTTTCTTTGGGAACAGACCTGGGAGATAGTGATAGTGACGACGATGGCTTAAGTGATGGTGACGAAGTCAATGGGACAGGTCCTTTAGCTCCTTACGGAGCTACGGATCCTTTAAACCCTGACACCGACGGTGATGGTGTTAGTGATGGTGATGAAGTCATTAATGGAACCAATCCTTTAGTAGCTGGTGGGGCGGCTAGTAGTGCTGCGGGGGGTTGTGCTTTGAGAAGAGGTCTTAGATAGTTATTTATCCTAGCTTTGACAAAGCCCAAATCTAGGTCATTCTCTTCGGATAAAGACCTAGAGCCTTGGCTTGAAAATAATTCTAAAAGTTTGATCTAAAAACGGCAGATTAATTGCCATTTTTATTTTATTCATCCTTTGCTTTAGCTTGAACAACAAGAGCCTGTCCTATCCCTCTTGGATCGCTAAAGGATCGAAAGCTTTTTTGTTGGGGATCGTAAGTAACTGCTTGCACATTACTCCAGGTTTCTTCTCTTTTTGTCAGGTAACCCAGATCCTTTAAAAAATTTTCTAAATCTTGGGGAATATTTTTTTCTAGGAATACGACTTTAGGTTTATCTTGGTAATGGAGCCTAGGAGAGGCAATGGCACTTTTTAGATCTTGTTTTAAAAAGTAGTGGCGGTAAAGGACTTGAAGAACACTCGTAATAATGCGGGGTCCTCCCGGAGAACCTAAGGCAAGGATAGGAACCTTATCTTGCGTGATAATAGTTGGGGTGATGCTAGATAAAGGGCGTTTGCCAGGGGCAATAGCGTTGGCTGTGGATTGGACTAGTCCAAAGGCATTGGCTTGACCTGGATGAGTACTAAAGTCATCCATTTGGTTATTCATTAAAACACCACTTTTACCTGCTGTCACACAAGACCCAAAACTTAAGTTTAAACTAAGTGTAAGGCTTAAGGCATTACCTTCTTGGTCTAGGACTGAGAGATGACTAGTATGCCCTGTGCCAGCCTCTTTAAACTGATTTTCTTTTAATCTTTTTTGAGAGGATAAATCGCTATTTTGAATAATAGCTTGGGCTTCTTTTTTAGCAAAAGACTTGCGGATCCATTTTTTAATGGGGATTTTTTTAACAAAGTCATCGTCACCCATGGATTCGTTTCTATCTTTAAAAATTCTTCCTAATACTTGAATAAATTGATCTAAGCGTTTTGCCTCGGTGCTAGGACTTAGCTGTAAACTTTCTAAAGTATTAAGAGCACGGATCAGGCTAGTACCTCCGCTGCTAGGAAGGGGCATGCCCCAGACTTGTCCCCATTCAAAGCGACTTTTTAGGGCTTTTCTTTCTAGCACTTGATAGCTGCTTAAGTCTTCGCTTTCTAAAATGGCTCCTTTGTCTTTTAGTCCGCCTAACCAAAGTCCGCCTAGTGTTCCTTGATAAAAGCTTTCTGCTCCATAGTCTCTAAGTGTTTTTAAAGTATTAGCTAAATCTTTTTGGGTCCAAAGCGGGACTTTTTCTACCTTGGGTAAGTTTATTGAGTTTTTGGGGGCATTAGGGTCACCATTAAGACTGATATCACTTTTGGTTTGGAGTAAGGGTCTAAAAATTTGGTAAGTATGGTAGTCTCTAATTAAACAATCTCGGCGGTTTTCTACTCTATCCATGAAAACTTGGTCAGGAATAAAGCCTG
The DNA here is from genome assembly GCA_020440745.1 of Deltaproteobacteria bacterium. Lineage (GTDB taxonomy): Bacteria > UBA10199 > UBA10199 > DSSB01 > DSSB01 > JAGRNM01. Next base: position 354 of record JAGRNM010000051.1, on the reverse strand, counting down.
TTTCAGCATAATGGATGGCTTCTTTAAACAGTTCCTTCCAAGGAAGCTTTCCCCACTTTTGATGAAGATAAGCAAGGCCTGCCACCTCTCCTGGCATGGCAATAGCCAAAGGGCCTTGAGTGGACGCCTTGGGATCTATCCCTTCTTTTAAATAAAGATCCGATTGAGCTTTTAAGGGAGCTTTTTCTCTAAAATCAATGGCATGGGCTTTTTTCTTTTGACCATCCCATAAAAGAGCCATCCCGCCGCCTCCTAAGCCAGAATTATAAGGTTCTACGACAGCTAAGGTAAGGGCTGCTGCAATGCCAGCATCAATGGCGTTGCCTCCTTGCAAAAAAACACGTTTGGCAGCTT
>JAGRNM010000050.1 GCA_020440745.1 Deltaproteobacteria bacterium | reverse complement strand
TATCGCATATAGCAGTTCCCCACCTCTGAGGCCTATGAACTGGAAGAGGATCTCCTACTCAAACTCCCCGAACTCGTCCTCCCCAAATTCATCCCCGCCCTCTTGCGCCTTCGTCGACTCCGCTTCGACCCACTCGTCGAAAGCTTCTGGCTCCATGACCTCCATGAAACCCCGCATCTGGTAGTGACCCAGGCCGCAGAGTTGGGCGCAGGCGATTTCGTAATTGAGAAAGGCTTTTCTGTCTTCGTCCCAAGCCCCCATGGCCACCTTCTTTTCGCGCATCTCCTCGGTGGTGAGGGTCGGCTCGAACCAGATCGGGATGCTCATGCCGGGGATACAGTCCTGTTTCACCCGCATCTCCGGGAGCGCAAAACTGTGGATCACATCCATGCTCGAGAGGTGAACGATCGCGGGACGCCCCTTTGGGAGGTAAAGCCAGTTGATACTGATGATATCATCGGCGGCGTTTGGGCTATTGCGGTCAAGGCCGATCGGGTTGGTTTGAGAGATCATCTCCGGTGAGGCTTGACCGAAAATCCCGTCCGGGCCGGGGTAGTGCATGTTCCAAGCGAACTGTTGTGCAACCACTCGGACTTCGACTCGATCTTCGTCCGTCGGCATCTCGCCGACCCTCTCCGCCCAGAGAGGGATCGATAGAAGAATCAGGATCGCCGCCTCCGCTACCGCCACTCCGACCTCCACACTGAGAGAGACCGAATGGTTTTTGACCCCGGCATGATCCGCCTTCGGATTCTTTCCACTTCGAAACCTCCAAAGGACGAATAGAAAAAAAGCGCTCCATCCCACAAAGAGGAGGAGCACGATCAGGTGCAACCACCCCAGGGTGGAGTCAATCTCCGCGCCATGGGCCGAAGCGTTCAGTGGAAGACCGAATTTTTGAAGCAGTTCAATCATGATCGGTGGTTAAACCCTCTAGTTCCCAGATCCTGGGAAAGAAACTCCGGCCTCGATCTCGAGGGGGTGGTTCGCCCGCCAGGCGAGGTAACCGATAAAGGTGGCGAACCCACCAAGCACAGGGAAGATGAACCCGAGCAGAGCGAGAATCCCCATGTTCATGCCCTGGGTCATCGAATGGTTTTGATCGCCGAAACAGACCGCGCAACCGCACGCCGACTCGGCGATTGTCCCGAGTGCGAGGACCATGAAAAGCAAGCGGGTATTAGACATGTCTCCCTCCCTGCCCGAAGAATTTGTAATAGGCTCGTATCCCATAGTAAGAGAGCCAGATGGCTCCGAGAAATCCAAAAAAAGTCATCGTTAAGAGATGCGGTTGTCCATCCGCCCGGCTCGCCCACATCCCCCACCCACCGGCAAAGAGGCAGACCAAGACCGAGAGGGTAACAAAGACCAAATGAAATATTTTGAGCGACACCTTCTCGTTTACTCCGATTTCTCGCTGTGGTCGTGGACCGCATGAATTTCAACCGCCACTCGATCATGAACCGTGCCGGTCGGTGTATCCCAATACCCGCCGAGGATCGATCCAACCATCGCCGCGACAAAGACAAAGGTCAGGAGGATCAATCCGTAAATGCTCTTCCGCTCCCAATTGAGGTGCATAAAGAAAAAACCGACCAGCGATGCCTTCAAGGTCGCGATCGCCAGAGCCAATCCAATGTTCACTCCGTGCCCCAGATCGATAAAAGCGACCCCGACAGTGAATGCGGTGAGAACCAGGAGCGCGGCAAACACACCGAGATAGAGTTTCACATGGTGGTTGATCTCTTCGATGTTTGGGGTTTGTGGGTCCATGGTTTCTTCTTTTTCGATTCCAGGTTGAGATGAACGGCCAACTTATCGTGTCGATCTCAACCCGCGACGGGTTAAAACCGCGTCGCTACGCAGAGCAAAGTCCTTTGAAAAGGACTCCGACAGATTGAGGAACTTCGAATTGGACAGAGTCTGTTTTAACAGACCTCGCTTTGCGTCGCGACGGAACTGATTCCGTCGCGGCCCCAATCCGATTTCTCCAATTCATGGTTTCGTCTTCCCTTTTATTTCGAAAAAGTCCTCCCTCACAATAAGTACAACACCGGAAACAAAAAGATCCAGACCAAATCCACAAAGTGCCAGTACAAACCAGCAGCCTCAATACGACCCGTAAACATTTTAGGGTGTTCTGCCCACGACTTATTAGCCGTTAACAAAAAGTAAGTATTGACCAAGATACCACCAATAATATGCAAACCATGTAAACCCGTCAGGGTAAAATAAATACCAAAGAAGTTATTGGTAGAGGGATAAAGTTCTAAATGAAACTTATGACTGTACTCAATGTACTTAATCACTAAAAAGACACAAGCTAATAAAATAGTCATGGTCATATAAAACTTAAACTTGGGCAGACTTTTCATAGCCAAAGAGGCCCAGCTCATGACCATGGTCACACTAGAAATAATCAAAACCATGGTATTAGCAGTGGCTAAGGGAACATTAAGATACTCCGACCCATGGGGCCAGTCCGGTGCTCCTACTCTTAAAATAATATAGGCACTAAAAAGACCTCCAAAGAGCATGACTTCAGTCGCTAAAAAAAGCCACATCGCCAACTTAGAATTAGTGATCCCTGTCAGTGGATGGGGTTCTTCTATATATTTAATTAAATCTAAACTCATGATTCTAATCCTTAACTAAAGTTTTAAACTTAAGCCTGCACGTGTTGGGGCAAATAATCTTCTGTTCTGCCCGGCACACTATATTCATAGGGCCCATGATAAACCGTAGGCTCGCTTAAAAAGTTACCATGGGGAGGTGGGGTTGGTGTGGCCCACTCCAAAGTAGTGGCTTGCCAGGGATTATCTCCTACTTTTTTACCAAACTTAATGCTTAAGAAAAAGTTGAGAATAAAAATTAACTGCACCAGTCCTAAAGCCCAAGCAGCGTATGAAATAATCACATTAAGACTCTGAATAGATGCTCCATGTTCATAAAAAGTAGGATCATACATACGACGGTTCAGACCAGAAATCCCCTGCAAAAGCATGGGAAAAAAGACCAAATTAATACTAATCAAGGATCCCCAAAAATGGATCTTTCCCCAAAAACTACTCATCTTACGTCCCACTACCTTGGGATACCAATAATAAATTCCCGCAAAGAGGGCAAAGAGGGTCCCTGGCGCCACCACGTAGTGAAAGTGACCAATCACATAGTAAGTATCATGAAAATAAATATCCGATGCCGTCAGACCTAAGGGCAAGCCTGTCAAACCACCAATGGCAAACATAGGCAAAAAGGCCACCGCAAAAAGCATAGGCACATTAAAGCGGATAGAACCTCCCCATAAAGTAATAATCAAAACCGTTAAAACCACTACCGAAGGAATGGAAATAATCATAGTGGTCACCTGAAAGAAGTCACTCATGGTCTCGCCCATTCCTGTCATAAACATATGGTGAGCCCAAACTAGAAAAGACATAAAGCCTAAGAAAATACCGGAATAAACTAAGGTCTTATAACCATAAAGAGGCTTACGGGTATTATTAACAACGATTTCGGTCACAATCCCAATGGCTGGCAAGATCAAAACATAAACCTCAGGGTGAGCCAAAAACCAAAATAAATGCTGCCACAGAAGTGAGTTACCCCCTCCGGCTATTTCTAAAGGCATGTTACTTTGTACTAAGCCCGTGGGTAAAAAGAAGCTGGTTCCGGCTACACGGTCCATTAATTGTAAGACACCCGCCGCCTCCAAAGGAGGAAAAGCCAACAAAAGAATAAAAGAAGTCACCAGCTGAGCCCAAACAAAGAAAGGTAGTTTAAAAAAGCTAAGCCCCGGAGCCCTCAGCTGAATAATCGTCACAATAATATTAACCGAACCCAAAAGCGAACTGGTAATCAAAAGCACCATGCCCACTAGCCAGACCGTTTGACCATTGCTAGCAAAAATAGAAAGAGGAGGGTAAGAAGTCCAACCGCTATTAGCAGCGCCTCCTGGCATAAAAAAGCCAAGCATCATGACCACTCCACCAGCAAAATAAGTCCAATAACTAGCGGCGTTTAGTTTGGGGAAAGCCATATCAGGAGCACCCACTTGCAAGGGCACCAGATAGTTACCAAAGGCTCCCACTCCCAAAGGAACCACACCTAAGAAAATCATAACCGTCCCATGCATGGCTCCCAAGGTATTATAAGTACTAGCATCCACATCACCTGCGGACATAAAGTCCGGCAACCAACCGCTACCTAAGAGTCCTCCTAAAATAGGAACTTCTTCTCCAGGATAGGCCAGCTGCCAACGCATCAACATCATCATGCAAAAGCCCAAAAACAAAAAAATCAAAGCTGTTACACCGTACTGGACTCCAATGACTTTGTGATCCACCGAAAAAATATATTTTTGGATAAAACCTAATTCTTGATGATGGTGATCCTGACTCATTTTAAAAACCTCTTTTATCTTTTTTAACTCTAGAGAATACTACTACCGCTTATAAACTAGCGGTGCTTTTTTTATAAGGACGCTCTTGCTCGTCCCACCACTTCTTAAAATCTTCTGGCTTTTGGACATGGACCTTACCCCCCATGGTACTGTGTCCAATACCACAAAGCTGGGAGCAAATAATCTCAAACTCCCCTGTCTCCTTAGCGGTAAACCAAATAGGGACGGTAATCCCGGGAGTGGCGTCTTGTTTAACTCGTAAAACAGGCACGCCAAAACTATGAATGACGTCTTTAGAAGTAATTTCTGCAATAATGGGCTTACCCACCGGTAAGTTAAAGTTTCTTAAGGAATAAAAGTCATCTTCACTAGCCGGATCTTTGGAATCAATTCCTAAAGGATTAAAGTCACTGATTAATTTAGAATCAGTGCGACCAAACTTTTTATCTTCTCCCGCATAGTGAATATACCAAGCAAATTGCTGACCTACTACACGCACCCTTAAGGCCTCTTTTTCGTCAGGTGGATCACTCTTGTAACTATTCCAAACAGGCATACTTAAGCCTACTAAAAGAAAAACCTCAAAAGCCACTACTGCTACTTCAGCGTATTTAGGGAGTTTACTTTTAAGAGATTCATAATTGGCTTTGTGGCCAGCACGGGCTCGGAAACGAATTAAGGTATAGGCAAGAAAGATGCCCCAACCAACAAAAAGCAACAGCATAAAGCCGTGCAAAAAGTAAATTAATTGGTCAATCCCATGACCGTGAGTGGATAAGTCCGGCATCAGTCCAATGCCGTATTGAAGTTTTTCCATGAGGCGGACCTCAAAAATAGTAAAGGGTTAAGTAATTTAATAAAATTAAGAGCGGAAAGCGGCTAGCATGCACTCTAGTCAAGCGTCAAGTTTACAAAAAAAGTTATTTTTTTTGACTAGTTAACCATGACTGGTAGCTTTCTTGATCCAGTACTACAAGCCAACCTATCATATGACTGTGCCCTACCCCACAGTTTTCGCTACAAGCTAAACGAAACTTACCTGTTTTGACAAAGTCCAGAGAAGCCTCGTATTTTTTTCCAGGTATTAGGGTCAATCTTAAGGAACGAGAGGGCAACCAAAATCCATGAATCACATCGAGGCTTTCTAGTTGCAAATGGACCCTAGTTTTTTCCGGTAGGACAATTTGGTTTTCTAAAAATAAATCATCCTCGGTGTCCAACTGACCATCCGCACCCGGATGCTTGACTTGCCAGACAAACTGTTTGGCCTTGATCTCAAAAGTGAGCTCTCTAGCACCCTGAGGGAGTTTTTCTTCTGAAGAAGAACAAGCCGCAGCAAAGCTAAGCATGATTAAAAGACATAAAATACTTCTTAGCCAAAAAGAAAATCCCATGAAGTTTAAGCCTTCCATTTAATAGAACAACCCATCGAAGCTGGTTGCTCTGAAGCAGGCTTAGCCCCAGCCAATAAAGCGTCTAAGGCCTCGGCTAAGTGTCTTTTTTTGACTTCCTCAGGTTTTTGCCAACTGTCATCTAAACAACCGTGATAAGCTAATTTAAAGTCCTGATCATAAACGTAAAGGTCAGGAGTACAAACAGCGCCATAGGCCTTGGCAACCTCTTGAGTTTCATCAATAAGATAGGGAAAACCATAATGCTTTTCCTGCCAACGTTTAAGAAGTTTAGGGGGAGCATCCTCAGGATAGTTACTAGCATCGTTAGAACAGATGCCAATTAATTGTACTCCCTTAGATTCATAGTCCCGACGAAGCTGAATCAAGCGATCCTCTATGGCCTGGACATAAGGACAATGATTACAGATAAACAAGACCACAAGGGCTTTTTTGCCTTTGAAGTCGTTTAATTGTACCCAATGATCTTCTACATCTTTAAGTTTAAAATTGGGTGCTGAACTACCCATCTGGATGGCTTCGGATTTTAAGAGAACCATGGGAAACTCCTTCCATCAAGATCCTGTATACTTTTGCCATGCCCCATAAAACAATGCCCCGCAAGAAAAAATCTTAAACGGGGCATCGTCATGCTTATTGGTCTTTTTCCTCAAAAATTTTACTTCTAAAGAAGAAACGCTAATTTTTAAAAACGTCCAAAAGGCTTAGGAAGTTTTAATTAAGAAATAAATTTAGAGCTTTTTTATGAAGAAAATAAGAAGTTTTAGAGAAAAATAAAGGATTAATTATTTTGAGAAGCGCCCATAAAGCCCAAAGTAAAGAGAGAGGTATTAAAACTTAGGGTCTTGATTTTTAGACTTTTATTTAACCAAAAAGTTTACTTCCTGGCTTTTATAGATCGTTTCGCCTTCATTTAAAACACTTACGCTTAATACATGCTCACCTTTTTTTAAAGGCCAACGGTACCTACCTCCCTGACTTTTAAATACTTCTTTATTAATTTGCCAAATCACGTTTTGTTTTTCTTCCACTCCCTGCAAAAAAAACTCAAACACTTGTGAATCGCCTGGCACCCTTGGATCATAGGCCATACGTAGTCCTTCTACAGGACGCAATAGACGAATTTTTTGTTTTTCTTCGTGCATAGCCAAGGAGGCCTTGGGTTCGGTACCGGGCACAAACCATTCCTCATAACTAGGACAATCTTCCTCTAGTTGCTTAAGTCTTTTTGTCTCTAGGCAAAGCGTATAATGGCGCAAGTTAGGATGTAAAAAAAGAGGCTTTGTGTCCTGGTTTTGATTGAGTCTGGCAAAAGCGCTTCTCAACAAAAGTCCTGGACCGGTGGAACCCGTCAAGCCGTGAGTTGAACTTTGATCTAGGTTACCTAACCAAACACCCACTGTATAACGATGATTAAAACCCACTGCCCAAGCATCGCGGTAGTCATTGGAGGTTCCCGTCTTAACCGCCGTTTGTACAGCAAAGTTTAAAACGCTAAATTCTCCAAACTCCTTGGCCCTAGCCTTGGGGTCCGAAAGGATATGGGCTATTAAAGAAGCTACTTCGCCCGATAAGACTTGGTGAGCTGAGTTAAGACTTTGCTTTGCTTTTAAAAATTTTAAAGGCCTAAAAAAACCTCCATTAGCTAAAACACTGTAGGCCTGGACTAGTTCCAAAAGACTGACTTCCCCATTACCTAAGGCCACGCCGCCTCCATAAAAATGGGAATGTTGATCCAAGCTTTGGAAACCTAGTTTTTTTAAAAAAGCTAAATAATCGGCCCCACCCACAAAAGCTAAGGTCCTAACCGCAGGAATATTGAGGGAGTTTCCCAAAGCCTCTCTGAGGGTCACAGGCCCATAAAAATGTCGGCTATAATTGTGATAAGTATGCATGCCCCCCATGCCCACACTCTCGATTAAGGGGCTGTCTTCTAAGACCGTTGCCGCAGTATAACCTTTTTCTAAGGCTAGGGCATACAAGAAGGGCTTAAGAGCCGATCCCGGTTGGCGCAAAACGGTGACCGTATTGAGGGCGCTGGCTGGTACTTGTGGATCCAAGTTACCTGCCACTACCCAAGCTAAGATTTCGCCACTCTGGTGATCCACTGCTAGAAGAGCTCCGTTTTTGACTTTTTTATCGGTCAAAGACTGGAGACGCTCGTCTAGGAGTTTTTGAAAAAGACTCTGCCAAGTGGGATCTAAGGTAGTACTTAGGGAGGATTCTGTTCTTCCCTCTAAGGCCAATGCCTCTTTGACATAGTTGACAAAGTGAGGAGCCGAAACCCTTAATTGGGCTTTTTCTAAGTCAAAAGGAGAGCTCAGGATGCTTTCTACTTCTTCTTTTGGGATTAAGTTGGCCTCAACTAACTGAGGTACAAAACGCCTAAGACTTGCTTCTACTTTCTGAGTGTTTTTCCAAAGATCATAACGACTAGGGGCGCGGACTAGGATGACCAAAGTTAGCATTTCTTTTTGATTAAGGGTGCCTAAGTCGCGGTTAAAATAATAACGGGCAGCTTGGACTAAACCCCGACGATTGGCGGCATAAGGTACTTGATTGAGATAAAATTCTAAAATTTCTTCTTTATTAAATTTTTTCTCTAA
>JAGRNM010000004.1 GCA_020440745.1 Deltaproteobacteria bacterium | reverse complement strand
TCACCACGTGTTTTAGTTTTAGTTTTTGTAAAGCCTGAGCCACCCGCTCGGGTTCTTGTTTGTCCAAGGCCAAGGGCTTGCCGGTTTCTACAGCACAAAAGCCACAAGAGCGGGTGCAAATTTCTCCCATAATCATCATGGTAGCACTACCTTGGGCCCAGCATTCGCCAATATTAGGACATTTGGCTTCTTCACAGACGGTATGAAGTTTTAGTTCTCTCAATAAGCGCAAAGTGGCAAAGTAGCCAGGGTCTTGAGGAAGCTTGACTTTAATCCAAGAGGGTTTTTTCATCGTTACTTAGTACCTGTTGATGGGGTGATAGAAGTCTAGGTTTGAATGCTTTTTGCTGGATGTCAAGGGATGGGCTCCTTTACAATGATTTTTTTTAAGAGCTTGACCTTTTTTTTAGGGACAAGCATCAATCTTTAAGTACTTATGAGTCAAAAAATTCTTCATCGCCCCCCTATTTTACAAAAAGGAGATGCGGTTTCTATCGTGGCGCCAGCGTCTTTTTTTGACCGAGAGATTTTTGAAGAGGCCTTAAAGCAAATAAAATCTTGGGGTTTTAGGCCTAAGTATCGGCAGGATATTTTTAGTAAACAACGTTATTTAGCAGGTTCTGACTCAAGACGAGCTGAAGAGTTGATTCAAGCTTTAAAGGATCCAGAGACTAAGGCCGTTTTTTTAGCCCGAGGGGGTTATGGTTGTAGTCGGCTTTTGCCTTATTTAGACCAATTAGAAGAAAGGCCTCCGCCTAAGATTGTGGTGGGTTATTCCGATGCGACGGTGCTTTTAAATTATTTGCATCAGGCTTGGAGCTGGGTGACTTTTCATGGTCCTGTCTTGGTCAAAGATATCGCAAGAACTTTGCGTAGCGCTGGCAAGGCTAGTCTTTTTCAAAACTTACTCAAAAACCAAGCGCTGGGAGAAATAAAACCCGCGACCCTAGAGGTGCTTCATCCTGGTCATGCTCAAGGAAAATTAATAGGAGGCTGTCTTTCTCTCATTGCCCATACGGTGGGGACGCCTTATCAATTAAAGACCCAAGGTTGTATACTTTATCTAGAAGATGTGGATGAAGCGCTTTACCGCTTGGATCGTATGTTGACTCAATTACGCTATGCGGGTCTTTTTAAAGACTTGCAGGGGATAGTGTTGGGTCCTTTTAAAGGTTGTCATGAGGATCCAGCCTGTTTAAAGGATTTTTTAAAAGAGCAATTCGTTGATTTTAAAGGTCCCATCCTTTGGGGTTTTCCCTCTGGTCATTGTGAAGATACTTGGACCTTGCCTTTGGGTGTGGAGATAGAAATTAAAAATGGGGCTTTGTTTTTTTGTAAAAGCGCTTTAGAGGATTAATTGCTGGAGCATGATTGAAACAATTCATTGTTGGCGTAAGGTTTTTGAATCAAAACTATTAAGGAGTTTTAAGTGTCGGTAGTAAAAATTAAAGATCCTAAGGTAGCAGAGGTCTTTAAGTCTTATCCCGCTTCTATTAGAAAACAGTTAATGCTTATCCGGGCACTAATTTTTAAAACAGCCAAGAGTACTCAAGGGGTAGGCCCTATTGAAGAAAGTCTTAAATGGGGAGAGCCGGCTTATCTCACTAGTAAGACAGGAAGTGGTAGTACGATCCGGCTAGCTTGGAAAGAGGCTTATCCCAAGCAATATGCGGTTTACTTTAATTGTAAGACAAGTTTGGTAGAAAGTTTTAAGACTTTGTTTGCCGGTACTTTTAATTTTGAAGGTAATCGTAGTATTGTTTTTGAAAAGTCGGAGAAGCTTCCGCTAAAAGAACTAGGTATTTGTATTGAGATGGCTTTGACTTATCATCTTAGAAAAAAATAGAAGGGTTTTATGGTAAAGGAAATTGATTCGAGCTTTTTGCAAGAAAGCAAAAAGATACTTGAGGCTCACCCTGTTTATCAAGCTGTGAGTGATCTAACTAGCCTGCGATGCTTTATGGAGCATCATGTTTATTCGGTCTGGGACTTCATGTCTTTACTTAAGTATTTGCAGTCTCAATTGGCACCTTCTTCTTATCCTTGGCTTCCCCATGGTCAGCCAGATCTGAGACGTTTTATTAATCAACTGGTTTTAGAAGAAGAGTCGGATGAGACTAATCGTCCGGGTCATTTTTCTAGTCATTTTGAGCTCTACCAAGAAGGCATGAAAGAAGTAGGGGCTGAAGTCACTACAGTGAATCATTTTATTAAAAAAGTGCAAGAAGTAGGGATAGATCAGGCTTTTAGAGAGCTTCCAATCCCTGAAGCGGCCAAGCGTTTTTCTCAAAAAACTTTTGCTTGGATTCAAAGTAATCAGCCCCATTGCGTGGCGGCGGCTTTTGCCTTTGGTCGAGAGCATATTATCCCTGGCATGTTTAGGACAGTTTTAGAAAGAATAGGCGTTGATGAAAAACAGGCGCCTATTTTTTATTTTTATTTAAAGCGGCATATTCATTTGGATGAGGATTTTCACGCTCCTTTAGCGCTTAAATTGCTGGATTATTTTTGCGGAGACCACCCTTTAAAACAAAAAGAAGCCTTAAAAATAGCCGAAGAGGCTGTGCAAGCAAGGTTAGAGTTTTGGGATGGAGTTTTAGAAAATCTAAGGGGTTTAAAAAACTAGCTTTGCTTAAACTTTGTTTTGATTTTTGGTTTTTAACCGTTTGATTTTGGAAAACTTAAAGACTTATTTTCGTCCCTTGCCTTACTTAGTCTAGCTTAAGTGGGGCTTTTTTTTGTCTTTTGATAAAAGGGATTTTTATTAAAAAATCTTAATAATTAATAAGTTATTGGCCCATCGATGAGGCAGATCTTTTTTAAGGCTACTTTGGCACGGTCTTAGCATTTCCTAAAGCTAAACAACAACCAAGGCCAATCAAGGCCTTATTAAAAAGGAGATTAATCATGTTAGGAGCTATTGGATCTGCCCTCTCAGGGGGCGCTTTAGGTGGTTTAGTAAAAAACGGCGTTAAAGCTTTATTAGGTGGTGGCAATAAAAACCCACTATTGGATTTATTAAAGAATTTTTTGGGTCAGCAAGACAATGGTGCGACTTCTAAAATTCTTAATACAGCTTTAGAGTCTTTGTTAGAAGGCAATCAGGTGACGGCTTCTACTAAGGCAGCCACTAATTTTGTAAAAAATGCTCTTTAATAAAAAGTGACAAGGCTGTTTGTGTTTTTTGCCACTCAAGTTAGTCCTTCAATGAAGCTAGACTATTCAATAGTGGACCAAAAAACACAAACAGCCTTTGATCAAAGAGCCTCAATGGGATAAGGTTTACTTGCTTTGTTTAAGTAATTTAAAGGCGTGAGACCATTGATTGTCTTTAAATCCAGGAATGCACCAGAGTATACAAAGAGGTTCAATAGCACGGGCGGCTTCCACACTGCCCATGTCAGCAACTTCCCAGCCAAATTGGTCTAAGATGACTTTTACTTGTGCTTTGGCCTCTTCGTTATTGCCGCAAATAAACATCGTGGGTTTTTGGCCGCCAAAGTCAGGATCCACCATCCAGGCATTGCCTACACAAGAAAAGACTTTAACGAAGTGAGCTTCTGGAGCTTGTTTTTGTAGGATTTCCATTAAAGACTCTTGTAGATTGGTAAAAAAGTCTAGGACTCCATTGACCGGTGGTTTGTCGCTAATGGGGTTGGTAGCGTCCATAATTAGTTTGTTTTTTAAATTTTCTAGACCTGCTAGCCTTAGTGCGTTTTTGGCAGCGCTGCCTTTGACAGCTAAGACGATTTTTTCTCCCTTTTGAGCGGCTTCATTAAAAGTGCCTATGGCAGCTTTTTCACCGGCCTTGTTTTTCCATTCAGCTAGTTTTTCTGGATTTCTTGAAGCTCGAATAACGGAGTAGCCTTTTTTTAAAAAACCATTGGCTAAGGTTTCCCCGACTGCTCCTGATCCTAAGATTGCGATTTGATACATGGTGATATCCTCCCTTAAGATGGCTAAGATTAGATTTTTTCTAGAATGACAAGTAAAAATTGTTTTTTGTTTTCGATAGAGTTTCTAATTTTTTTTAAGTAAAAAAAGGATATGGAAAAGTCTTTGACTAAAGTGCATCAAGCTTTTCAAGAGGCTTTAGAGAAAAAAGTTTTTTCTGCAGCTCAGCTTTGGGTGGGGCAGGGTGAGAAAAATCTGCTTCAGTTAAACATTGGCAAGCTTTCTCATGGGGACCAGTCTTCTTTAGTGGATAAAAATACTCTCTTTGATATTGCTTCTTTAACTAAGGTGTTTTTTACCACTAGTGTGGCCATGCAGTTGGTAGAAGAAGGTCAATTAATTTTGGAAGCTCCAATAAATAATTTTTTTGAGAAATTAGACTTTGATCCAAACATTAAAGTGCATCATTTACTTTCTCACCGTTCGGGTCTGCCTGATTGGCGTCCTCTTTATGAGTCTTATCCAAAAGACTATCCCAAGGAAGACTTAAATTCATCAAGGCTTCAGGATTACGCCAAAAAAATTAGCCGATTATCTTTAGGGCAGCTCCCTGGAGAAAAGAGAGTGTATAGTGATTTAGGTTTTATTCTATTGGCCATCATTTTAGAAAAAGTCACAGGCACTTCTTTAAAAAATTTGTGGCAGCAAAGAGTAGCTAAACCTTTAGCTTTGACGAGAAGTTTTTTTGGTCCGGTGGATCTTAAAAAATTTTCTGTAGCCGCCACCGAAAACTGCCCTTGGCGCAAAAAATTGATACAGGGTCAAGTCCATGACGAAAACACTTTTGCCTTGGGTGGTATTTCTACTCATGCCGGACTTTTTAGCACTGCAGGTGATTTAGAGATCTGGGTGCACGAGTTATGGCGGGTTTTAGCGGGAAAAAGCTTGTGGCTTAAAAAGGCAAGCTTGAAGCGTTTTTTGGAAGAGCCTAAATTGGGTTGGGATAGTGTGAGCGCAGTAGCCTCCCAGTCGGGATCTTATTTTTCTAAGTTAAGTTTTGGACATTTGGCTTTTACCGGTTGTAGCGTATGGATGGATCCTAGGGATCAGAAGTACGTGCTTCTCCTGACCAATCGAGTACACTTAAGTCGGGCTCATCCTCAGGCAATTAAAAAATTTCGTCCTAAGATCCACGACTTGGCTTTAGAAGCTTTAGCTTTGGTTTAGTGCTTTTTTTGTAATATTTTTCTACTTTAAGAAAGTATTTAATTTTAGTCTCATCTAGTTTCTTTTATCTACCTACTCATGAGTTATTGCATGTACTTTCTATTTTAGATGCAGATGATGGCAAGATAGATAATCAAATCACTATTGGAAAAACTCCTATAGAGGAAGCCATCAATAGTACATGGACCCAGTCACTTGGTGCTACTCACAGACAATATACTTACTCTCCAGAAAAAGTAGATGAAATAAAAGGGGTCCTTTACCAAGCCCTTAGTTCAGATCGTCATGGTGGTCGTTTATTAATCTCTCGGGAACAATTTATAGTAGATTTAAAAGAAGAGATATTAGTCCATGGTTTAGGTTTGGATGAGCAGGACTTGGGTAAGATAGCAGATACAATTATTAAAGATAGAGCTGATCTTCAAGGTTTTAGTCTTTTATCAGAAGTAGACTCGACTGCTGGTACTATAGGTCGGTCTTGGACCTTAGGTCTGACTTTTATGTTTTATGCTTTAGGTAAAGATGCTTCCATGGGTGAGAGTACCAGTTTTGCTAATAGTTTTTTAATAACTCGCTCCAATAATCCTAGTTTACGAGCTAATTTATTACCACTTGTCCAAGATTTGTTTCCTAATTTAACAATGGAGGAGCAGAGTGAGTTGACGCAGGCTATTGGAGGAGCTTTAGATCCTTATAGTAAAACTATTCTCTGTCCTCATAACCCTAGTCAATTTAGTGTTGATCCTGCTCAAGATGAGTCTATTTTTAGTCAAGACAAAGCCCCTAAAATTAGCCAAGGCATTGTTACTAAAGATGGAGTAGCCCTAGCAACTATGCCTGGTATAGATCCCGAGGCATTGAATAGCCTAATAGCTTCTATTGATAATGCAGTCTTAAAACTTGATATTGTTATTAGTAATAGCGAGTCTTTAAGATTATCAGCTTATAATAGTCAATTAAGACAATTAAGAACTAGTTTATTGGGTAGCAAAGAAGCCCTGGTTGACAACCTAAAGTCCAACCTTATGGTCATAAGAGAGAATGCTGTTAGTGTTTTAAATAAGGCGGAACTAACAAGATTAGATTCTCTTATCAGGCAGGTTCGTAATAATTTATCTGCGTTGACTATTGATAACGCTAGAAATAAAGCTCCGATCTTTGTCAATAATCTTATGAGTGCTCTACGTGCTATGCCAGATCTCAACAGCCTTGCTTCTAAAGCTGCTGATAAATTATTGACAGCAACCGATGCAATCAGACGTGCCAGGTCTGCAGCTGTTGCAGCTCGATCTTCTTTAGTAGCTGCTCAAGGAGGCATGATTACTGCTACTGGAACTCTTGTTGATAGAGTGGCTAGAGTGCCAGTCATTGGTAGGGTAGTTCAATGGGGTTCTAGTAATCCTAAGACTGCTGGAGCAGTTGTGGTTGGTGCTACAGCGCTTGGCTTAGGTCTTTATTTTAAAGATGAGATTGTAGATTATTTTTTTGAATAAAACATACAATTGATTTTCTATAAAAAGTTAATAAGCCTTTTTAGATTAAGAAAAAGAAGGAAGTTTAAGTAGCTTTTGTTTTTGCTAGTGCTTAATGTTTTTAGACTTTTTTGTATTTGTATAAACGATTGTTAAATTACAAGTTTGGTGTTTCTGTTTTCTTAAGTTCTTCTAAAGAATAAAAAGTCTCTCGCCAATGGACACCGCCTTGCTTAAGGGTAATTAAGATGGCTCTCCAAATCATATATAAAAAAATTAGCGCGCTGATTGGAAAAACCAAAGCGTGGTAAGAGGGCAGCCCCTGGGTCGAGGCATTTTGTTGATAAAGTAAAAAGAGTAGGAAACAACTAGCTAGATTAAAGTACCAAGCAAGTCCTTGGCTAACCATTAAAGCAGTAAAAGGCCATACATCCCAAGTAAGCACCACTAGGCTTAAGATTAATAATAAATAAAAACGAAACCCCATACCAGCATAGGTGTTTTTGACTAAACCATCCATCATTTCCTTGAGGGAGTGGTACCATTCCACCTGCAAGAGTCCCTTTCCCCAAAGTACTTCTTGTCGGGCACCCGATTCTTTTAATTTTTGTCCTAGCCTAAGGTCTTCGTCAGGTCTTAGTCGGATACTCTGAAGACCGCCAATTTTTTCTAAGGCTTGGCGGCGAATTAGGTTAAAGGCTCCTACTCCCATGTAGGCTTTACTTTTGGGGTCCTTGGCCTTCCAAGGCCGGAGAAGAAAGTTAAGAAACAAGACAAAAAAACCAGCGACGGCCTGTAACCAAAAATCCTGCATGCCAAAGGTGGGTAGGATAGGTAAATGATCCAGTTGTTGTTTTTCTAAATAAGTCACTGCTCGGCTTAAAGTGCTGGGTTCTGCCAAAATATCAGCGTCCATTAATAAGACTAAGTCGCCTTGACTATGCTTTAGGCCGTATTGGAGGGCATGGTTTTTGCCCAACCAGCCGACAGGTAGCTTTTGTAGATTATGGACTTGGAGTTTTTCTCCATGGTCTTTTGCAAGGCGGGATAAGATTTTTCCTGTGTTGTCGGTGGAGCGGTCGTTAATTACTAGTAGATGATAATTGGGATAGTCTTGATTTATTAAACTCTTGATAGCAGCTTCTATTTTTTTTTCTTCATTTCGCGCAGCAATAATAAGGCTTAATCTAGGTGGGTTTTTTAATAGCGCCTCACTGGGCAAAACCTGTCTTAAATAGCCTACTTGTTTTAAGCCTTTCACAAAAAGAAAAGTTAAAGTGCTTAAACTAAGAAAAATGAATAAAGAAAGAAGCATTGAAAAATCCATGGCCACTTTTTTGACTTTATGCCAAGACTTTTTCTATGAAAATCTATCTCATGGGAATCGGCGGTACGGGCATGGCTTCTCTTGCTGGCATGCTTAAAGAAAAGGGTCATGAAGTTTTAGGCAGCGATGAAGGTGTCTATCCGCCGATGAGCGAGCTTTTGGCCTCTTTAGAAATTCCCGTATTGACTCCCTTTGCTTCAGAAAACCTCCCCCAAGAGGTAGATCAGGTTATCGTAGGTAATGTGATTAGTCGTCCTAATGTGGAGGCTCAAGCTTTACTCTCTAGTGATTTGTCTTATCTTTCTATGCCCCAGGCGATTCATGATTTTTTGTTGCCTGGGAAACGTTCTTTAGTAGTGGCTGGTACTCACGGTAAGACTACTACGAGTTCGCTTTTAGCCTGGGTTCTGACTTCTAGTGGTAGGGATCCCAGTCTCTTTGTGGGGGGTAAGCCCAATAATTTTGAGAGTAATTATGAATTGGGTGAGGGGGATTTTTTTGTCTTAGAAGGCGATGAGTATGACACCGCTTTTTTTGATAAGGGCCCTAAGTTTTTACACTATGCACCCGAGTGCGTCCTATTGACTAGTGTGGAGTTTGATCATGCTGATATTTACGATAACCTGGATCAGATTTTAGTTTCTTTTGAGAAGCTTTTAAAAATTATTCCAGCGTCAGGTCGCTTGGTGGCCAATTTTGATTATGAGACGGTCAGGGCTTTAAGTAAAAACTTTGCTAAAGATTTTATCAGTTATGGTCTTAAGCCAGAGTTAAAAGGTCAAGTGGATTACTTTGCCGAAATTTTACAAGCTAGTCCTAGGATGGGTTTTAGGGTGTGGGAAAAAGGAGAAATTTTGAGTGATTTTGAGTGGGAAATGATGGGTGCGCATAATGTGTCTAATGCTTTAGGGGTGATTGCTTTATGTCGTCACTTAAGCTTGAGCGTAGAAGAAATTAAAGAGGGTTTAAAGACTTTTCGTGGAGTGAAAAGGCGACAGGATTTTTTGGGAGAAGTAAGAGGTATTTATGTCTATGATGACTTTGCCCACCATCCCACTGCTGTTCAAGAAACCTTGGCAGGTTTTAAAGAAAAATTTCCTAAGCAAAGGCTTTGGGCTATTTTTGAGCCTAGAAGCAATAGTTCTAAGAGAGCTGTATTTCAAAAGGATTACGTCCAAGCTTTTTCTAAGGCTGATCAAGTTGTGATTGCCCCCGTTTATCGACCTGATAAAGTTCCTGATGGCAAGGTATTGGATGTGCAAGCCTTAGCCAAAGAGATTAAAGAGCGCTTTAAGGTAGAGGCTTATGCTCCAGAAAATTTAAAAACAATCTTAGAACTTTTAATTAAAAAAACCCAGCCAGGCGATATTTGCGTCTTCATGAGCAATGGTGACTTTGAGGCTTTGCCTAGAAATTTTTTAAGATCTTAATTAGGATAAGAACATGAAAACATGGTTTATTTTTTTTAGTCTTTTAATGTTGCCTTTTTCTTTAAAGGCAGCGCCTGTTTATAGTGCTAATGGTTTTATTTGTGGTGGTCAGGGAAAAACCGTTACTTGCAAAGGACCTATCCCTGGTCGTCCTGATGAAAGTATGACGGCTACAGGCCATAATGTGGTGTATATGACCATTAATACCAAGCTTAATGGAGCTATGGTCCGTTATACTTATTTTAGTGATACAGGTTGTTTAGTGGGCTATACTTTTAATGCGGCGGGCGAACCGGCTCTGGCCGTTGCTTACCACCGAGAGAGCACCGAAGCCCATCCTAAGAAAAAAACTTTTGATTTTAGTAAAAATCAATACGAAAGCTTAGCTAAGTTTTGTGAGGAACCTTTTAATAAGAATCCGTAAGAGATTCATTTTTTATTTTTGTAGTTTTTTCATCTTAAGTAAAAAATCAATATTATCTTTTCTAAAACCAGCTGCTCCCGGATGTCCCCCTCCGCCATACTCTAAAGCAATTTTACTGACGTCTACTTTGGTGCTGCGTAAGCTAAAATTAAAAATACTTCCGGTGAAAAAAAACATTAAAGCTACATCATAGCCTAAGTCTTTATAAATATACTCACCCATATCACTGGCTTCTAGACTCCAATTAACGGCTAGAGTACGGTGGCCGTGAAAATCAATGGCAAAGGCATTCTTGAGTCCTTTTTTGAGTGTCTTTTTTTGAAACTCTAAAGCAAGGCGACCCTCTTCGATCATGCTTTGCCACTTAGGGTCGTTTTCTTTTAAGTTTAAAAGTTCCTTCCAACAAGTAGAAAGGGGATTGGTGATATCTTCTACACCCCTTAGATACATGTTGATTTCTCTAGAATGGGGAAGTTTCCATTCATAAAGATCTTTATCTTTAACGTACTCTAAAACTTTGGGCATGGCTTTGTTGGGAAATTCTTGTTTCCAAGTAAGAGAAGCGCCGGATTCTTTTAAGTCCAAGACGCCCCATCCCAATAGATCACGAGTTGGTAAGGCCGTAATATGGTGATCATACCAGTGAACTGAGGTAGCTTCTTGTTTAAAATTTTTTAGGATATCTTCTTTAAAACTAAAGTCCACGATAAAAACCCGCTTGCCTTTGACCCGAGCGCGGATAGGATCGCCATGGTTCATAGGATAACATTTGGCTTGGGGATATTTATATTTAATGACGGCCGCAGCGGCGGCACCATCAGTGCAATTGGCGTGGAAGAAGCAGATGATTTTTTCTTCCGAGGATTTACGGGTGTGCATAGAACTCCTTAGCAGATTAATAGCGGATGATTTTAAGTATTTTTTTAAATTGGTTTTTACTTTAGTCCTAATTGTTTTCCTTGTCTAAATAATTCATGGCTAAGACATAGACTTCTCGAGAACTTTTGCGAGTTGCTTGGGGTTCAAAGGTTTTGACTTTGGCAAAATTTTTTTTGAGCTCTTGTAGATAAAGGGGGAATTCTTCTCCAGGAAAAATCTTACTCACTAAATGTCCGCCTTTTTTTAAATAAAGCTTGGCTAATCTTAGGGCTCCCAAACAGAGTTGATAGCTGTCGTAAGCATCTTTAAAAAAAACTCCGCTCAGTTTGGGAGACATGTCCGAAAACAAAGCCTTTATTTTTTTTTGTCCAAGTTTTTCTTGTAACCAATTTTGGGCTGCTTCACTATGAAAGTCTCCCTGAAAAAAATCCAAGTTTTCCGCTTGGATGTTCATTGTTTGCAAATCTAAGGCTAAAACTCTGCCTTGTTTTTTGACGCTTTTAGTCAAAATCAGAGACCAACCTCCTGGACTAGATCCCAAATCTAGTACCCAATCACCGGACTGAACTAGGGGAAATCTTTTAAGGATCTCTTCTATTTTAAAGGAAGCTCGGGAGGGTAGGCCTTGTTCTTTAGCCTTTTGCCAATAATAGTCTTTTCTTTGATAGGACGGCATAGGTGCCTAGTGTTGGGTTTTTCTGAGCTGAGTGTCTAGCTTTAATTTAATAAGATTTTAATAGGGGTAGTCTTAAGCTTGCTTCCCGCCGTTGACAGCCTTAGCCATAAGAGTTATAGGTCCAGGCTTATGCAAAGTCTTAAGCTTCTCTCTCCAGCAAAAATTAACTTACGCCTCGATGTCTTAGATAAGCGTTCGGATGGTTACCATAATTTAAGAAACATTATGGACCTGGTAACCGGTATCGCCGATGAGGTGGAAATTTCTATTGTTGAAAAAAATCTCAGCGTGACCTGTGACCACGAATCAGTCCCTGATGATGAAGAAAACATTGCCTTTAGGGCTTTAAAGGAGATCCTGGCTTATTCTAGTCGTAATGTGGGGGTAGAGGTTTCTATTAAGAAGCATATCCCGGTGGCCAGTGGTATGGGAGGGGGGTCCAGCAACGCGGCTACGGTTATTAAAGGCATTAATGATCTTTTAAAGCTAAAGCTTCCTACTGAAAAACTAGTTAAGATTGGTGCTAAAGTGGGTAGTGATGTTCCTTTCTTTATTTTAGAAGCCCCGGCTTTAGCTGAGGGTATGGGTGACGAATTAACCCCTATCAAAAGCTTGCCTAAACTGCCTTTATTGGTCATCAACCCTGGGATTCGTGTCTCGACGGCTGCTGTGTATCATCGAGTTAGTTCTTCCAGGCGCCATCGCCAACTTGAGGAGCTTCCTTTAAGCTATCGTACTAAGAAAGATGTTATCGATGTGCTGCATAATGACCTTCAAAGGATTACTTTTAGAGAGATTCCTGTCTTAAAAGAGATTGAAGAAGAAATGATAGCCTCGGGAGCCTCAGCTAGTATGATGACAGGGAGTGGTCCTACTATTTTTGGAATTTTTTCTGATAAGAACTCATTGCACAAAGCCTTTGAAAAATTTAAGAAAAATGCTCCCGAGACCTGGCAGATCTTTGAAGCAGAAACGGTAGGCACTTCTAAGAAAGCTTGAGTTTTTCTATTAAAATCTGCTTAAAGGAAGATGGGCTGCTTTTTAGCCTGTGATGGAAGGAGTTTTTGATGGACATTACGGAAGTTCGTGTTTTTTTAGTTTCAGAAGGTGAAGAAAAACTAAAAGCCTATGCCACCATTACAATGGATGATTGTTTTGTGGTTAGGGACTTAAAAATCATTCATGGTAATAATGGTCTTTTTGTAGCCATGCCCTCTAAAAAGCGAAAGGATGGGACCTTTCGTGATGTAGCACACCCTCTCAATAATGAGTTTCGTTCTCAAATTGAGGAAAAAGTGCTAGATGCTTTTGAGCAGGAGCGGGCAAAAGTCTTGGATGATGCTCAGGTCTTACCAACAGAGAATCCCGACGCTGCCCAAGTGTCTTTAGCGTCTTAAGAATCCTCTATTTTTGAGGGCCCCTGACAGCAAGGTTAAGTTTAGTAAGTGCTTTAAGGCCAAAATCCCAGTAGTTGGGTGGCTCGCCCCTATTTTTTTCTTATTTTCTTTCCTTGATAGTCTCCTTGACACCAGTCCGCTTCCGTAATAGTTCAGAGCGCCCTTTTTTGGCTAGAAACTTTCGGGATTTTGGGGCGTCGCCAAGTGGTAAGGCACCGGATTTTGATTCCGGCATTCCGCAGGTTCGAATCCTGCCGCCCCAGTTTTTTTATGTCTAACTTACACGAAGAAATCATGGTGTTTAGTGGCCAGGCTAATCAGTCTTTGGCTGAGGAAATTTGTCGTTACCTCAAGGTGGGTTTGGGCAAGGCCGAGGTCAAACGTTTTTCTGATGGAGAAGTCTGGGTAGAGATACAAGAAAATGTGCGAGGCAAGGATGTTTTTGTCGTCCAGTCTACCAGTTATCCAGCCAATGAAAACCTGATGGAGCTTTTGATCATGGTAGATGCCCTTAAGAGGGCTAGTGCTGAGCGTATTACAGCTGTTATTCCTTACTATGGTTATGCCAGACAGGATCGTAAGGTAGCTCCACGGACACCGATTAGCTCTAAGCTAGTGGCGGACCTTATTACTGCTGCTGGGGCTCATCGGGTAGTGTCGGTGGACTTACATGCTGGGCAGATCCAGGGTTTTTTTAATATTCCTTTTGATCATCTTTATGCCAAGCCGGTGATGATTGATTATATTAAGCAAAATGTGCCTCAGCCTTGGGTTGTAGTGACTCCAGATGCTGGAGGAACCGAAAGAGCTAGGGCTTATGCAAAACATTTAGAGACCTCTTTAGCTTTAATTGATAAACGCCGTCGTCGTCCCAATGAGTCTGAGGTGATGAATATTATCGGAGAAGTAGAGGGAAAAACCGCTATTATTATTGATGATATGGTGGATACAGGAGGCACTTTAACTCAAGCTGCTAAGGCTTTAAAAGAGCGGGGAGCTAAAAAAGTCTATGCCTGTGCAACCCATGGTGTTTTAAGCGGTCCTGCTTTGCAAAGAATTAATGAGTCCGTTTTAGAAGAGTTGGTGATTACCAATACTATTGAACAATCAAAGATTAAAGAGCAATCACCAAAAATTAAAGTGCTATCTTTAGCGCCTCTTTTGGCGGAGGCCATTAACCGTATTAACCATCGCAGTAGTGTTTCTTCCTTATTTATATAAGTAAAAGAGCTACCACTTAATTTTTATTTTTTAAAAAGGAGTTCCTATGGAACGTTTAGAAATCCAAGCAAAAAGTCGTTCAAACATTGGCAAAGGAGCTGCCCGTAAAATTCGTGCCTCGGGCGGTATTCCAGCGATCCTTTATGGAAAAGGAGCGGAGACTGTTCCTTTAGAAATAGAAGCCCACGCTTTTAATCGAGCAGTAGCTGGTATGGAAAGCATTAATGCCTTAATTAATTTAAGTATTGATGGAGAGCAAAGCGTGCCGGTGGTTTTAAGAGAACACCAAGCCCACGTCTTAACAAGAGACTTTTTACACCTCGATTTTCATAAAGTAGACTTGTCTAAAAAAATAAAATTAGAGGTGCCAATCCATGTGGTGGGAATTGCTAAAGGTGTAAAAGAAGAAGGCGGTATTCTGGAGCACAGTTTGCGTCAGTTAGAGATTTCTTGTCTCCCTGACAAAATCCCTGCTTTTATTGAAGTTGACGTAAGCGTTTTAGCTTCTGGTGATAATCTGCACGTCGCGGATCTAAAATTACCAGAGGGTATCGAAGCGCTAACCCCCGGCAATACTACAGTAGCTACAGTGGTAGAACCCGCTTCAGCAGAACCAAGTCCAGTAGTAGCTAGTGAATCTGAAGAAGAAGGAAAGGCTGAAGCTAAAGAAGCCAAGTCCGAAGAAAAGAAATAAGTGTCCTCATGAAGCTAATAGTGGGTTTAGGAAATCCTGGTACCCAGTATCAAAAACATCGTCATAACATTGGCTTTGTTTTTTTGGATTACCTGGCTAAACGGTGGGGGTTTTTAATTGATCGAGAAAAGTTTCAGTCCTGCTACGGCGAGGGCTTTTACAAGGATCAAAAAGTCTTACTGATTAAGCCTCAAACCTACATGAATTTAAGCGGACGTTCGGTGGCCCAGTGGCTTCAGTTTTATAAGCTCGATCCTAAGGATCTATTGGTGATTCATGATGAGCTGGATTTAGCCTTTGGGCAGGTTAAATTACACAGGGCTTCTTCGACTGCGGGCCATAATGGGATTCGTTCTTTAAAAGAAAACCTAGGACACACGGACTTTTATCGTTTGCGTCTAGGAATTGGCCGTCCTGCCAGAAAATCAGTTACTAATTTTGTGCTTTCTGATTTTTCTAAAGAGGAAGAGCAGTTTTTAGAGGAAAATTGGCCCCATTGGGCGGAGGGGGTTGAGCTTTTTTTAAGAGAAGATCTTGACGCCGCTCAGCTTTTGCTTCATAGCAAGCGAGCTTAATTTTATTCCTTGCTCCAATAAATAAGTGTTGGGGCCTTATTTTAAGTCCACAAGGAGTTTATCATGCGTGAGTACGAAACTATCTATCTAACCAAACCGGATATCACTTCCGAGGCCGGTGCTAAACTTAAAGAAAAACTTCAAGGCGCCTTAGAAAAATTTGGTGCTAAGACCTTACATCAAGTGGATTGGGGTAAGCGCAAATTAGCTTATGAAGTCAAAAAAGAAAAGTTTGGTCGTTATTTTTATCTTAGCTACTTAAGCGAAGGCAATGTGACGGCGGAGTTAGAGCGCCTTTTAAAATACGATGATAGTGTTTTAAAATTTATAAGTGTGCAGGTTGCGGATGAAGTCGATGCGGAAGCTAGGTTAAAAAATCCCGGTACGCCTCCTTCTCCTCCTGAAGAGCCTGCTAGTCGTTATGCTAGTGATTCTGCTAGTTCGTCCGAGAGTTCCGGTCGTTCTTTTGCTAATAGAGACTATCGTGCTCCCCGTGAAGATAGGAATCTTTCTGCAAATTCCGATACGGGTGAGGAAGCCTACGGGGAAGATGAGAATGCAGATAGCTAGTTCTAAAGCAAAGTGATCAGAAAGAGACTTAGCGGACTTAAGCGCTTGAAAGGTCAAGAAAGGAAGCCTTAATTGAAAGCCTTGCTCTTGCCAGCTTTGATTTCCTACCTATTACTTGGTAGTCGAGTCCTAGCTTTTTTAGCGCCTTTTCCTTTTTTATATGCTGCTAAACGTTGGTCTTGGAAAAGCGCGGTGGCTTCTTGGTGCTTAGGGCTAGTTGGGATCTATCTTATTTTTCATTTAGCTTATTTTAGTGAAATAGGCGGAGATTACTCTCTTTTATTAAAATCCTTGACCTTGGCTCTTTATGCTTCTTCTTCCTTCTTAGGCTTAGCTCTAGCTTTTTTAGAAAAAAAATCCACTCGTTACGAAGTCATCAGTCTTCTTTCTGTGCTAGTGGCATTAATAGTGGGACTTTTGGTTTTTTTCCTTAACTTTGGTGGAGATTTGTCTTCCCTTTGGGGACAATTAAACCTTTGGATGCAGGGAGTACAAAAAGAATTTTTATTAGAACTTAAAAGCCAGAATCCCAGAATGGCTCAGGAATTGGGAGAAAATAGCACCCTTGTTGTAGAAGCCGGTTTAAAGCTTTTGCCTGGTTTTTGGCTTAGCCTTTTTTTGTTTAGTGCTTTAATTAACCTAATGTTAGCCAAAAGGGTTTTTATATTTCATGGCTTGTTTGCTAAATTGCCTCCTTTTGAGCGACTGAAGATTTCTTTTGGCTTTGTTTGGGTGACTATTGCTGTATTGGTCTTAGTCTTAGGAAAAAATTACCTTCCGCAAGATCAGCAGTCTGGTTGGGAGTGGTTGATTTGGCTAGCTTATAATGCTCTGCAATTTTTGATTTTATTGTATTTTTTTCAAGGTTTAGCCATTGCTTCTTTTTTTTCCGAAAGGTTTTTGCCTCCAGGCTGGATTAGGGTTGCCTTTTTTTTCTTCTTTTTAGTATCCCTCTACGTCTTGGGACCTATTTTAGTGGCTGTAGGTTTTTTTGATGCTTGGTTAGACCTTAGAGAGAGGTTTTTAAAAAGAGGTGATGGTGGCTCTAGCCAGAACTCTTCTTGATAGAGCAAAAACAAAGAGCATAAACCTTAATTTATTTTTTAAAAAGGAGTTTATTATGGAAGTTATTTTAACTAAAGACGTGCCCACCCTTGGCCGTGCAGGAGAAAAAGTCAGAGTTAAAGACGGCTATTTTAGAAATTATTTGGGACCCAAAGGTTTAGGCTTACTTGCTAGTTCTAACAACTTATCATCTTTAACAAGACAGCAAGAAAGCATCCGTCTTAAAAACCAAAACGCCCTTGAGCAAGCTCAAAGCCTCGCTGCTAAATTAAAAGATCTAGTCCTAACTTTAGAAAAAGAAACCGGAGAAGAAGGAAAACTCTTTGGTTCTGTCACCAATATGGAAATCGCAGAGGCCTTAGAAAAACAAGACGAAAACTTTAAGCTAGACCGTCATCACATTGTGTTGGGTGAACGTATTAAAACGCTAGGGACTTATCCTGTAGCTATCAAGCTTCATAGTGATGTTACAGCCGAGATTAAAGTAGAAGTAGTGGCTAAAGCTTAAATAATCATGAAAGGGAGAGAAGAATGCCGTCTCTTGCGCTTGCTTCGCTTGCTAGTTCTGGCAAAGGATTGCCACCTCAAGCTTTAGAGGCAGAAGTCTCCCTTTTAGGATCTATTCTTCTAAACGGTCAAAATATTCATAAGATCGTAGACTTTATTCGCCCTGATGATTTTTACAAAGGCTCCCATCGCAAAATCTTTGAAGCCATGGTGCGTTTGGCAGAAAAAGCCGAGCCCATTGATACGGTTACCTTAAGTCATGACTTAGAAAATCAAGGAGATCTAGAACAAAGTGGAGGGCGGGCTTATCTGGCTGAATTAGCTTCTCAAGCTTCTACCACTCAGAGTGTCATGGCCTATGCTAAAATTATCAGAGAAAAAGCCATGCTGCGTCAGGCCTTGGTCGTTGCTAATGAAATGGGAGAAGGCGCTTTAGGTCCCTGTGAGGACGTGGAAGCTTTTTTAGATCGCTCCGAGCGTCAACTTTTTGAAATTAGTGAGCGCAATATTAGACAAAGCTTTTATCCCATCAAGTCTATTGTTAAAGAAAGTTTTAAAAACATCGAAAAACTTTATGAAAACAAAAGTACCGTTACCGGTATGCCGACGGGTTATAAAAGACTTAATGAAATGACCAGTGGTTTTCAGGCAGGGGACTTAGTGATTGTAGCGGGTAGGCCCTCGATGGGTAAGACAGCCTTTGCCCTTAACTTGGCCCTCAACGGTGCTAGGCAGACTAAACAGGGAGTGGCTATTTATTCCTTAGAAATGTCTAAAGAGCAGTTGGTGCAAAGAATGCTTTGTAGTGAGGCTAAGGTAGACAGCTCTAAGTTACGGGGGGGATTTTTAAAAGAGAGTGATTGGCCTAAGCTCACCCAAGCGGCCAGTACTTTAAGTGAGTCTCCTTTATTTATTGATGATACGCCGGCCATTAGTGTCTTAGAAATGCGCGCTAAGTCTAGGCGTCTTAAAAAAGAACACCAATTAGGCATGATTGTCGTGGACTATTTACAGTTAATGCGAAGCGATAACACAGAAAGTCGTGAGAGGGAAATTAGCGATATTAGTCGTTCTTTAAAAGCTTTGGCCAAAGAACTGAGTGTGCCAGTGATTGCCTTAAGTCAGCTTAATCGTAGTGTGGAGTCTAGGCAGGAAAAAAAACCTCAATTAAGTGACTTACGTGAATCCGGTGCCATTGAACAAGATGCTGATGTGATTTTGTTTATTTACCGAGACGAAGTCTATAATCGTGAAAGCCCTGATAAGGGTGTGGCTGAGATTATTATTGGTAAACAGCGCAATGGGCCCATTGGTCATGTGCGTTTAAAGTTTTTTAATGAATACACCCGTTTTGAGGATTTAGAAGAAAACTTTCACAAATTAGTCCCCGACTTGGGCCCCCCTCCCGTTTTTTAAACTAAACTGAGCTTAAA
>JAGRNM010000049.1 GCA_020440745.1 Deltaproteobacteria bacterium | reverse complement strand
AAAAAATAGTTGTTAATTTATGTACAAATAATAATTGATCTTGATATCCATTAAGTACCACTCCATCAAAGCACAAAAAACCATGCCCAGAAGTAAACTTTGTTTTCCCAAAAGCTTTAAGTATTTTTCTCAAAGAAAATTACCTTCTCCAGCAGAATTAGATCTACTTGAGATAAAAGCATTTAAGAAAAAGCCCTTTTCCTTTAGGAGCTTATTTTTTTCAGAACGGACTCTCTAATAAGAGAGCATCGAGATCAATTATTAGATCATTGATAGAGATCACCTCATTTGTCTTTAACGACAAACCCCTGTGGTCTTCACAAACCTGCCTATTTAGGCTTTTAGCAAATTTTGAAAAAAGGTCAATAAAAAATTTTCAATTTTTACAAAAAAATTAAGATTTAAAAAACAGCTAAAAACTAAAATGATGAATGAAAAACTCTTTTAGCTAATTTTAAACAAGAAATGACCCTTCCTCGTCTAAACAGTAAAGAACTTTTAAAACTCCAAAAAAGGATACAAAATTATGAAGAAAATATTTTTTAGTCTTTTAGCAGTGAGTGTTTTCTTACTTTCTGCAGGCTCCCTCTTTGCCGAACAAGGAGGTCGTGGCTACCGCGGAGAACGCATGGCTGAAGAACTAGGGCTGAATGACACGCAAAAAGAACAAATGCGTGAAATTCACCAAAAGTACCAAAGCATCATGCAGTCTAAGCGAGAAAGCATGAAAACAGAACGGAACAAGCTAAAAACCTTGCTCCAAGACCCTAAAGCTAGTGACGCCAGCTTAAAGGACCAACATGAAAAGGTCAAAAAACTCAAAAACGAAATCGGTGACGAACGCTTTAATCAGGTCTTAGAAATCCGTAAGGTGCTAACACCTGAACAAATGGAAAAATTTAATGATAAAAGAAAGCATCGCCGTCACCATGGTGGTCCCTACGGTGGTCCAAGAGGACCGGGCGGCCCTGACGGACCTGAGGAAGAATAAAAAACTTTAAAAAGGATCAAAGCAATTAAACAAGAGTCTACATTAAATTCCACCGAAAGCTCTGGGTGGAAAATCCAAGAGCCTGGCCAAACTAAGCCAGGCTTCTTGGGTTTTTTTCATGCCAAGAGCTTACCAAGTTTTGAAAAGCTCTATGAAGAATACCAAGGAATGGTACGACACTTAGTTTTTCGCATGGTGGGAGAAGAAGCCTTAGAGGATTTAGTTCAGGAAAGCTTTCTTAGGATTTGGCGAGGCCTGCCCAAGTTTAAGGGAGAATCTAGTTTAAAGACCTGGGTTTATCGGGTTGCAACCAACGTTTGTTTAGACTTTTTAAAAAAACAAAAAAAGCTAGGCAAAGAGCTTTATGAAATCGAACTGGGCCAATTAAACTCCAAACTAGACCAAGATTTATATCAACAAAAGTCCCTTCACGAAGGTCTAAATAC
The DNA here is from genome assembly GCA_020440745.1 of Deltaproteobacteria bacterium. Classification (GTDB taxonomy): domain Bacteria; phylum UBA10199; class UBA10199; order DSSB01; family DSSB01; genus JAGRNM01. The sequence goes on along the minus strand of JAGRNM010000049.1, from coordinate 7,025 downwards.
TTTAAAGGAAGAACAACGCACGGCTTTAATTTTATTTTATTGGGAAGAGCTTTCCTTAAAAGAAATTGCCAAGGTCCTAGGTGTGGCCTTGGGTACTGTGCAGTCTAGGGTTTTCCATGGACGAAAAAACTTGCTACAATTTTTAAAAGAAAAAGGAATCACCCTATGAAACATTTAAAACAAGAAGATCCATTAAAAGATTTCTTTTCTAAAAATGCTTTTTTGGTGCCTGTAGCACCTACAGAGGCCAAAACAAGGCTTTTAGAAAAAATCAAAGCTGAAGAAGCTCCTAAAAGTTTTTGGCAAGCCCAATCTGTGTGGGCCATGGCACTAGTCCTTGTCTTCTTGATCGGGAGTCTTACTTGGCATTTTCAAGGACAAAAACAAGACAGCTATGTCTCGCAAGAAGATTACATAGAGTCCTCTTTTGCCGAATACCTAGGAGGCTTAGAAGAAAAAGAAGACGCGATTGGCGCTGATTATTTAGCCTTAGCAGAAACCATCTAAAGCTTTTAGAAACTAACACTTCTGGTCTACTCTTCCTATAAGCTCTAGTTCGATTTCTTCCCAAGTCTTACTGATACCGTCAGGCCCCTTGTGAAGTCCTTTGCAGGCTTCATGAATAGCATTAAAGGCCTTCTGTAAATTAAAGTCAGGCATGCTAAAGCCACTTTTGGCTCTTAAAAGCCCTTCATGGTCTTTTTCATAGTTAAAGTTTAAAACCTTCTTTACCCCATTAAAGCTTAGTTCAATATTAATTTTACCTTTTTCTTCATTTCCCTCTACCCCAAGCACTTTTCCTTCAATTTTGGCTTGGTTTAACCATTCACCAAAAAAATACTCTTGAACGGTGGCATTGCGTCCTGGGTTATGGGTTTCTACTGTTTTGCCATCAATAACGACAGAATAGGTTTTAAGAAGCTCTTCAAAAGAAGGAGCCTGCACAGCCCCAAGCCACTGAATGTTGGTAAAGGTCCCTTTGACAGGTATTTTTTCTGTGGTTTTAAAAGCAGTCCACTGAAGCTCAAAGCTTTCGGGATGGGCTTGATATTGACAACTCATGGTGGCACTGGGTTCGGCGCTTTCTTTTTTTTCATCCCCAAACCAAGAAGAAATTGTCTGACAAGCACTTAGATGCACTAGACTGACACATAAAATAATATAGCTTATTGTTTTAATAGATCTCATGCTGAGCCTCCCCTCTAAAGTGTGTTTTAGATTTTGCCCTTAACTCTTATCCCGGAGAGTCAAAAAAAACCAAGTATTTAGTAAAAGCTTGGTTTATGTCTTTGCTTTGTCTAAAGGAGTTTTTTTAAAAAAGCTTTCAATCCTAGGAGCAAGACCTTTAAAAAGGGCTTGAAAAGATTTTTATAGGCTGTCAATGGCCACGCCTTATCCTTAATTAAAAAAATAATATGAAAAATTTATCCTTAAAAAATCCTTTTAGTCTTCCCAAGACAGCTTCCACAAAAGCTAAGGGAATTTACGAATCCTCCATCGAAATGGGAAAAGCATTGCTCAAAAAACCCTTTCAAGGAGGCGGAGTTAGAAGAATCCTCACCCAACACTCCAAAGAACGCATGACGGTGTGGGAGCGTATTAAAGTTCTGACAGAAAAAGAACCCAATATTTATTATCAAAATTGGGGAAGCAATCTAGACGGCGCCTCTCTGGTAACGGGGATTCTTAAAATCGGCAATCGGGATGTGGCAGTTTATGGTCACGACTTTACCTTGCGTGCTGGTTCTATGGACGCCACCAATGGAAGCAAGCTAGCCCGGCTCATTTTAATGGCTGGAGAACACGGCATTCCCCTGATTGGCATGAATGATTCGGCAGGAGCCTTTGTTCCCGCTGGTGTGGGCGGCCTGGACGGTTATAGCGAGGCCTTTACTGCCTTAAGAAAGATTAGCGGCGTGGTGCCTAGCATCATGTTGATGTTTGGCTTTAATGCCGGCGGGGGGTCTTATCTGCCTCGCCAAGGATCTTTTATGATCCAGTGCGAAAATACTTTTTTTGGTCTCACTGGTCCGGGCGTAGTCAAGTCGGTTTTGGGCGAAGATATTTCTGCCGATGATTTAGGAGGCCCCAAGGTCCATAGCCAAAGCGGTGTAGTGGACCTAGTCACTAATGACGAGTATGTCTCTCTTAAAAGAGCCTTGAGGCTTTTGTCTTATTTACCCGACAATAATCGCAGTCTAGCGCCCTATACGCCTACCTCAGACCCCTTAGATCGTTTTACTCATGAGGAAGAAATTCTATTTAGAAAAACCTTTAATGCTCCCACGGGCATGAATACGCCTTTTGATATCACACTTTTTTTACAACAGATTACGGATAACGGAGCTTACTTTGAGTTACAACCCACCCGAGCTCGTAATTTAATTACAGCCTTTGGGCGATTAGGCGGCCATGTGGTGGGTTTTGTGGCTAATAATTCCGCGGTAAGCTCAGGCCAAATCGATATAGGCGCTGCCCGCAAAGGCACTCGCTTTGTGCGCTTTTGTAATCTTTATAATATTCCCATGATCTTTTTAGAAGACACGACAGGATTTTTACCCGGTAAAGAACAAGAACACGGCGGGATCGTGGAAGAAGGTCGCCGTCTTTTAGATTCGATTATTGATTTAAGGACTCCTAGACTGACTTTAATTATCCGCAATGCTTTTGGAGGCGCCTACGCTACTTTCAACTCTTACTTTACCGGCGCTGATGTCGTCTATACCTTGCCTACCGCTAGGATTGCTGTCATGGGACCAGCAGGTAAAGACTATGTGTATAAAGACGAGATCCAGTCTTTAAATCGTGCTTATCAAGAAAATATTAAAAAAGGCATGGCAGAAGCCGAGGCCAAGGCTATCCAGACCGAAGGCTTAGCCCAATTATCCCGTCAGTATGAAGAAGAGCTGATGAATCCTAAAGAGGCCCTTTCTTTGGGATCGGTCTCTAGTGTGGTCATGCCAGGGACTTCGCGTAAGGTTTTGGGTCGTACCCTCGTTTATCTCATGTCAAAATACCAAGCTGCGCCCATGGGCGGCGTACAAAGGGAGTTTGAATAATGATTTCCAAAGAAGGAAAAGTTTCTAGGTTTTATGAATCCTCTTCTGCTTGGATTCGATCTTTTGATCTAAGCGCTATCAAATGCCTTATTGTCTGCCGAGGACCGGTACGTAAAGAGGCCATGGATATCTTTGATGAGATCGGTATCCAAGAATACGGCATCTTACTTTCAGAAAAAGATAGCGTTGTTTACCCAATGACCTTGGCTCCCGAACTCCGCGGTTTTCGATTTAAGAAAAACATTCACCGAGTGCCCGACTATATGGGAGCAGGGCAGGAGGAAAAAACTCAAAGAATCAAAGAAATTATTCAAATTGCCCAGTCCCATCACTACACTCATCTCTTTGCTGGCTATGGTTTTATGGCAGAGGATGCCGAGTTTATTGAAGCCATTGAAAAATCCGGCTTAAACTTTATGGGCCCTTCTTCCCACATTGCTAAGCAAGCGGGAGCCAAAGACCAGGCCAAAAAAATCGCCCGAAGTTTAAATTTGTCCGTCACTCCTGGGGTGGATAATATCTCGGCTTTGGCCCTAATTGCCAAAGTCAAAGACCAAGAAGGCCTAAAAAAAATCGCCGCTAAGCAGCAACTGACTTTTGAGTATGACCAAGCACTTAGCTTAGAAGACAATGCGGAAAAGCTCTTGCAAGTAGGCTACACTGCCACCCAGGAACTAGTCACTGTAGAAGAACTACAAGCGGCTGCCTTAGTGGAGTCTAAAAAGATTTGGGAAAAATTTCCTAAACACCGAATTCGTTATAAATACATCGGCGGCGGCGGTGGTAAGGGGCAAAGAATCATTAAAGGCCCTGAAGAAATTAAAGGCGCTGTTAAGGAGATTCTAGCCGAATCCAAGGTCTTAAGCCCAGGCTCTAACAGAAATTTTTTAATCGAACTCAATATCGAAAACACTCGGCATAACGAAATTCAATTAATTGGCAATGGCAATTGGGTCTTGGCCTTGGGAGGACGGGATTGTTCTCTCCAAATGCATGAACAAAAGCTTTTAGAGCTTTCCAATACTAAAGAACTCTTATTGCAAGAAATTGAAAAAGCTAAAGGCTCTACTAAAGAAGCCGTTTTGCGAGGAGACTTAAAAGTCCTCACAGAAATGGAAGAACAGTCTGAGGCCTTTGGAAAAGCCGTTGGCTTGGATAGTGTCTCTACCTTTGAGTCCATTGTGGAGGGTGAAAACCACTTCTTTATGGAAATCAATACCCGCATTCAAGTAGAGCATCGGGTAACCGAAATGGCCTATAAACTTAAGTTTACTAATCCCGAAGATCCCAAAGATTATTTTTATATCGAAAGTCTGGTAGAGGCCATGGCCCTACTCTCCTTACATGGAAAAAGACTACCCAGGCCAGAAAGAATACTTAGACACCTTTCTGGAGGAGAGGCCCGCATTAATGCCACTAATCAAAGCCTACAACCTCACGCGGGTGGCGTCATTCATGATTGGTCTCCTCCTATCGAATACGAAGTCCGCGATGACCAAGGCATTGGAACTAGAGATCCAGACACCAATCTTTTTATCCACTATCGCCTAGCCGGAGCTTATGACTCCAATATCGCTTTATTGGTCAGCTACGGCAAAAGCCGACAAGAAAACCTAGAGCGCCTAGCCCATATACTAAAGGTCACCGTACTTCGGGGAGAAGATCTTCAAACCAACCTACCGGTTCACTATGGTTTGATTAACTGGATTCTTGGCAAAGAGGTGATGTTTAAGCCCAACACACGCTTTATGATGTCTTATTTAGCCGCTGTGGGCGCCCTGGAAGAAATTGCTAAAGACGTGGACATAGACCTACTCTGGAAACATTTAGAAAAAAAACAAAGTCCAGAATCACTAAAAGCATTGCAGGCTCAGTATACTCTTTTAACCAGACCTATTAATAATATTCTCTCCCAATCCCACACACTAGCTGGTTTTTTAGGCAGGTACGACGGTAAGTCTTGGCGTTTTTCTGGAGACAAATTAGTTTTCTTAAAAAACCCTGTGGAAGTTTTAAAAGATTTATATGTGTATCTAAACCTAGAAAGCTCTGAGGATAAGGCTCCCTGCCACCAAATTTGGGATCACGATCTAGAGATACTTGAAAATGCCCTTTCCTTTTATCAAGACTTAGAAAAACACAGCGGTATTCAAGAAGACTATGCTTTTTGGGAAAAAAGCTTTGCTCAAGGAAAAAACCCAGCACCTAAAAAACTCTCCAAGGAAGAATGGGAAGCCTGCCTTGCCGCCCACCAGAGTTTTCAGCTGGGCCAAGATCTTTTAAAGGTTCTGCCCAATATTGGTAAAGCTTCTGGTTTTTTTGAACTAGGAGTTGACGAAGCACTCAATGCAAAGGTTCCCGATAAATTTAGCCAGCCTGAGTCTATCCAAAGACTAGTCAAGCTACTCAACCCTCCTCCTAAGGCTAAGTCCGACGAGATTGTAGCTCCGATGGGAGGCATGTTTTATACCAGCGAGGCTCCTAACCAACCGCCCATGATTAAGGTAGGAGATCATTTTGAAGCCGGCCAGCCTCTTTTTATTATTGAGGTCATGAAGATGTTTAACCAAATCTCCGCGCCCTTTAGCGGAACCATTGTTGATACTTATCTTTCGGAAGGTGACGGAAAGATCATCACCAAGGGCCAAGCGATTTTTAAAGTTAAGCCCGACGAAGAAATCCACGAAGAAAGCGAAGAAGAAATCCAAGCCCGCAAAAGAAAAACCACGCTTTCTTTAATCAAAGCTTAATAAAGCCTTCTACACTTGTTTTAATTTAGACAAAGCGATTTAATTTTGTAGAGCCTTAAGAATCCCGAAGGGATCCCTTCGGAATTCGGGGTTGTTTGAGCCCTTTCTCAAGACTTATCCCATAACTTATCTCAGTGATCTGGGACAGCCCCCAAAATTTTGCGGAGATTATATTAGATTTTCTCCGCAGTTTTAGCGGAGAATATACTTGCCACATGCGGAGATTAGGAGCTATAATCTCCGCAGGAGATGCGGATAATGTATATTCACGAGCTAAAAGATTGGCCTCATTTCTATTGGAGTCAAGAAAAGCTTAGCAAACTTCTTGCTACAGTTCGCCACCAGCAAGGTCGCCTCATTGGCCATATGGAAGCGCTAGGCTTTAATCTTCAGCAAGAGGCTATCCTGCGGACCTTAACTGCTGATGTGCTTAAGAGTAGCGAAATTGAGGGAGAAAATCTTGATGCTCAGCAGGTCCGTTCGTCAATAGCGCAGAGGCTAGGAATGGATATTGGTGCCCTCAAATCCGCGGACAGAAATGTGGAAGGGCTTGTCGAAATGACGCTAGACGCCACGCACCACTTTACCAAGCCATTGACTACAGAGAGATTATTCGCATGGCATGCTTCACTATTTCCCACCGGTCGCAGTGGAATGACTAAAATCAGGACAGGATCTTGGCGCGACGATAGCTCTGGCCCAATGCAGGTCGTTTCTGGACCCATTGGAAAGGAACGAGTTCATTTCGAAGCACCCAAGGCAAGCCGTCTAGTCGGCGAAATGAAACGTTTCCTCGATTGGCTTGAAGATAATAGGGAAATCGACCTTGTATTAAAAGCCGCGGTAGCCCACCTTTGGTTTGTAAGCATACATCCCTTCGACGATGGCAATGGTCGAATCGCGCGGGCAATCACCGATATGGTATTAGCAAGGTCTGAGAATAGCTCTCAAAGGTTCTACAGCATGTCGACACAGATCCGGCAAGAACGCAATGACTACTACGAGATTTTAGAACATTCGCAGAAAGGAACGATGGACATAACTCCATGGATGGAATGGTTTGTCAGTTGCCTCGGCCGTGCTATTGAGGCAGCTCAGGTTATTTTAAGCAATGTACTCGACAAAGCGCATTTCTGGAATAAAGTAAAAAGCGTTAAATTAAATGACCGCCAGCGCTTAGTGATCAACCGTTTATTGGACGGCTTCGAAGGCAAAC